>NZ_JBHYCW010000016.1:0-53472 GCF_051861365.1 Sediminibacterium sp.
TTTTCGGTGCGATTTTCTTGCCCTTTTTCATAACGTTGACCTCCTTTTTTGGTCAACCTTTTTTATATACGGACAAGATGATCAAAACAAATATTCACAAGATCTACTATCAGTTGGTGGTGAGTAAAACACAGATCGATCTTTTGGATGCGAACATCAATAGATTATCCAAACTGGAAAACGATACCAGAGAGCTGTACAAGAATGGTTTTGCTGAAAAACTCGACCTCGACAAAATTGCTGTTCAGGTAGCGAATTTGCAAACAGAAAAATTGAAAGCCCTGAATAGTATTGATCTGGGTTACATGGGATTGAAAACTTTATTAGGTATGCCTGTAAATGATACACTGATATTAACCGATCGCTTAAGCGAAGATCAAATCAGTAAAGATTTTACCTTGGATACTGCCTATAACTATGCAGACAGAAAAGATTTTCAGTATTTGAATCTGGGTAAAAAACTCAATGAGTTTAATATCAAACGTTATCAGTTGAGCTATTTACCTACCGTATCATTATCAGGTTCCTATACCAAGAATGCACAAAGAAATAAGTTTGACTTTTTTGGTAAAGGTGATTGGTTCACTACTTCTTTCATCGGCTTGAATGTATCGATCCCCATTTTTGATGGTTTTGGGAAAGATGCCAGAATTAAAAAAGCACGTTTTGAATTACAACAAACCGAAAATCAGCTGGATAACTTGAAACTGAGCATTGACAATGAAGTAGCTCAATCGAGGGTGAATTTCAGAACGGCTATTGCCACGATGAATTTCCAAAAGAAAAACATGCAACTGGCAGAAAGTGTATACAACCAGACCAAGAAGAAATATGAAGTAGGTACCGGTTCCAATACCGAGATCACTGCTGCGCAAACAGATCTGGTGACCGCACAAACCAATTATATCAGTGCCCTGTACAGTGCCATTATTGCCAGGGTAGATTATTTAAAAGCAATCGGAAAACTATAAACCTAAGTATATGCAAAAGATATTCACTATTCTGGTACTCGCCGCTTCAGTAACACTGGTTTCTTGTGGTGCAGGTTCTACTGAAGCCAACAGCGGTGCCGCAGCTGAGCAAAAAGCAAAACTGGCTGAATTAAAAAAACAAAAGGATGGAATTGATGCTGAGATCGCTAAGCTTGAAGCAGAAATCGCCAAACTGGATCCTGCTTCTGCTAAACCGGATAATGCAAAACTGGTTTCATTAACTACTGTAACTCCAGAAACATTTACACACTATATTGATCTGCAGGGTAAGATCGAATCTGAAAATATTTCTTTCGTGACTCCCCGTGGTGGTGGTGGACAGGTTAAAGCCGTTTATATCAAACGTGGTGATGTAGTAAAGAAAGGGCAACTCATCTTGAAACTAGATGATGCCTTACAACGTCAAAGTGTAATTGCAGCAGAACAAGGTCTTGAAACCCTGAAAACACAATTGTCTTTCGCTAAAACTTTGTATCAGAAACAGAAGAATCTCTGGGAACAAAATATTGGCACAGAAGTACAGTTGATCACTGCAAAAAACAATGTAGAAACACTGGAAAATCAATTGAAAAGTGCGGAAGAGCAAGTGAAACTTAGCAGAGAACAACTCGCTTTCTCTTCAGTATACAGTGATGTGAATGGTGTTGCTGAAGATGTGAACATTCGTGTAGGTGAAATCTTTGCCGGTCCGGGTCAAATTAAAATTGTCAATACCAGCAATTTGAAAGTGACTACTGAAGTTCCTGAAAACTATATTGACCGTGTTAATAACGGAACCCGCTTGAAAGTTACTTTACCTGATATCAACAAAACCGTAGAAGCAAAAATATCTGTATCCGGAAAAATCATCAATCCAATTAGTCGCAGCTTCTTTATTGAAGCAAGAATGCCGAATGACAAGGACTTCAGACCGAATCAAATTGCGATGGTACAGATTCAGGATTATACCATCAATAATGCCATCACTGTTCCTGTCAACACTTTACAGAATGACGAGAAAGGTAAATATGTAATGGTGGCTGTAAAAGAGAATGGTAAAATGATCGCTAAAAAGAAAGTAGTGATTGTAGGAGAATTTTATGGTGATAAGCTGGAAGTGAAATCCGGGTTACAGGCAGGTGATATGGTGATTACAGAAGGTTATCAGAGTTTATATGATGGTCAGGTAATTACCACCAGCGCTAAGTAGGCATTAAGATTCAAGATCTATTAAACTAATTGTATGAGTGCATTAGAAAATATAAAAGGTAAGTTCAAAGAATTTGGACCTACTACCTGGAGTATCAAAAACAAAACATCGATCTATCTGATGATGTTGTTTGTGAGCTTGGCAGGTATTTACCAATTCATCACTTTACCAAAAGAGCAATTTCCCGATATCGTTATCCCTACTATTTATGTACAAACTGTATATGTAGGTAACTCTCCAAAAGATATCGAGAACCTGGTTACCCGTCCTATCGAAAAACAGATCAAGGGTATTACGGGTGCCAAGATTAAAAAATTCACCAGTACATCACAGCAAGACTTCTCAGCCATTATGGTTGAGTTTGATACGGATGTAAAAACAGATATCGCACTACAAAAAGTAAAAGATGCGGTAGATAAAGCTAAGCAAGACCTACCGAATGATCTTACACAAGAACCCACTGTTCTTGAAGTAAGTTTCAGTGAGCAACCCATCATGTATGTGAACCTGAGTGGTGATTATGATCTTCCGCGCTTGAAGAAGTATGCGGATGATATGAAAGATAAACTCGAAGATTTACCTCAAATCAACCGTGTAGATATTGTAGGTGCTCCTGAGCGTGAATTCCAGATCAATGTCGACAATTACCGCATGCAAAGTGCAGGTATCACTTTTGATGATATCACAAATGCCGTTCAACGTGAAAACATGGATATTTCCGGTGGTCTTTTAGAAGTAGGTAACATGAAACGTAACCTACAACTGAAAGGACAACTGAAAACTGCTTTTGATATTCAACAGCTCATCATCATAAATACCAATGGTGCACCTATTTATCTAAAGGATATTGCTCACGTTATTGATACCATCAAAGAAAGAGAAAGCTATGCGCGTTTGGATGGTAAAAATGTAGTGACACTAAATATCATCAAAAGAAGTGGTGAGAATTTGATCGAGACAAGTGACGGTGTTAAAAAGATCGTAGAAGAAGGAAAAGGTATTTTATATCCTACGGATATGAAGGCAGTCATCACAGGTGATCAGAGTATTCAAACCAGAACTTCATTCAATGAATTGGTGAACTCTATCATCATCGGTTTCGTATTGGTATTAATTGTATTGATGTTCTTCATGGGTGTCGTGAATGCATTCTTTGTGGCATTGTCTGTCCCTTTGAGTATGTTTGTTGCCTTCGTATTCTTACCGGGTGCCGATCTGATTGTTGGAACACATGTAACTCTCAACTTCATCGTACTCTTTGCCTTATTATTCGGATTGGGAATCATTGTGGATGATGCAATCGTAGTGATTGAAAATACGCACCGCATCTTTATGGAAGGCAAGGGTAAATTGACTTCTGCTTTCTCTGCAAGAATCGCTGCTGGTGAAGTATTCGTGCCTGTATTAGCGGGTACACTTACTACACTGGCTCCTTTCTTTCCATTGTTATTCTGGCCGGGTATCATTGGTAAATTCATGGTGTACCTGCCAACAATGTTGATTTTCACATTGGCGGCATCATTGGTGGTTGCTTTTATCATGAACCCCATTTTTGCGGTTGACTTCATGAATCATGAAGATGAGCACGGAGTAAAAGAACCGAAGAGTGCTATCTTCAAAAAGAAAGGATTCTGGATTGCAATCGTTATTGGTATCTTATTAGATATCGCAGGTGCTACTTTCTGGGGCAACTTACTGTTATTCTTCATGATACTGGTGGTATTCAATAAATATGTATTAGATGATGCCATCCATAATTTCCAAAACAAGGCATTGCCTTGGATCATGAGTCATTATGAAAGTTTATTGAGATGGGCATTGAATGGATGGAGACCTGTACACCTGTTATTGGGAACCATCGCACTGTTCTTTATCTCCCTGTTCATTTTTGTGGGTTCTATTGGAAGTGGTCGTATTCCGATTACTTTCTTCCCGAAAGGTGATCCTAACCAGATTTTTGTCTACCTGAAATTACCGGTAGGTACGAATGTGGAATACACAGACTCTGTTACCAAGGTATTGGAAGGAAGAGTGAATAAGATTTTGGGCACTGAGAATGGCAAAGAAAATCCGATCGTGGAAAGTGTGATCAGTAACGTTGCCGTGGGTGCCGGTGATCCGATGGCAGGCGATAGAAGTACGAGAAGTGAACTGGGACGTATTCAGGTATCATTTGTGGAATTTGAAAAAAGACATGGTGTTTCTACCAGACCTTACTTAGATCAGATACGTGCAGCGATGAAAGGTATTCCGGGTTCAGAAATTAGTGTGGATCAAGAAAGTGGTGGACCACCAACTGATCCTCCGATCAATATTGAAATTGCCAGCGAAGATTTTGATGCGATGATCAAAGGTGCTACGGCACTGAAAAATTATCTGGATTCTATTCAGGTACCGGGTGTGGAAGAATTGAAAATGGATGTAGATCTGAAAAATCCGGAAATCACTTTAACTGTTGACAGACAGCGTGCATTGATCGAAGGTGTATCCACTGCTCAGATCGGCATGGAAATTCGTACCGCACTGTTTGGAAGAGAAGTGTCAAAAGTGAAAGAAGGAAAAGAAGAATATAAAATACAGCTGCGCAACAATGAGATTCAGCGTAAGAGTCTCACAGATCTGCTCAATATGCGTATTTCATTTAGAGATATGGCAGCGGGTGGCGCGGTAAAAAATATTCCGATCAGTGCATTGGTAAAAGTTGAGCCTACCAGTACCTTGGGTAGCGTAAAAAGAAAGAATCAGAAACGTTTGATCACACTACGTTCTAATGTATTGACCACAGAAGGATTCAATGCTACGGCAGTGAATCAGGTATTGGCTAAGCATATTGCTGACTTCAAAGGTTTACCTGATGGCGTAACCATCAAACAAACCGGTGAAGGAGAACAGCAAGCCGAAACCGGCGCCTTCTTATTCAGCGCTTTGTTGATTGCATTGGCATTGATCTTATTGATTCTGGTATTACAGTTCAACAGTGTAAGTAAGCCGGTGATCATTTTAACTGAAATTATTTTCAGTGTGATCGGTGTGTTCCTTGGTTTCTCGATCACAGGAATGGAAGTATCTATTTTGATGACCGGATTGGGAATCGTAGGTCTGGCTGGTATCGTAGTGAAGAATGGTATTCTTGTGATTGAATTTGCGGATGAGTTACGATCTAGAGGTATGAAGACAAAAGAAGCGGTAATACAAGCTGGTAAGACACGTATCATTCCGGTACTATTAACTGCGCTTGCTGCGATCCTAGCTTTCATCCCGATTGCGGTAGGTTTTAATATCAACTTCATAACGCTGTTCTCTGAATTGAATCCAAGGATCTTCTTTGGCGGTGATAATGTAGTGTTCTGGAAGCCATTGAGCTGGACCATTATCTTTGGTTTGACTTTCGCTTTCTTCATGACATTGATCATTGTACCTGCGATGTATCTGATCGCCGAACGTTTACGCAGACCGATGCGCAGAATGTTTGGTGGTAAATGGATCAGTTTCATGGGTATTCCACCGTTGACCATTATCTTCTTATTGTTGATGGTAGCGGCATTGATCAGAAATAGAATAGCGAGAAAGAAAAGAGAAAAACGTTTGAAAAATGTAGCCACTGTTAACCAATCTTTTATTGGCAGTTGGTTCTAATGATAGTGTACAGTTGGTTTTTGGTAATAATCCACACACCGCCCCTGTTCTCAGGGGCGGTTTTTTTGCGGGAAATACGGTACACAAGAAAAAAAATTCTGTGTACCTCTGTGCTCTCAGTGGCAATAAAATGAACCCATACAACTCCAAAGACTACCCCGTCCAAACAGAAACCAGCCAAATTCTATCTACCTGTATAGAAGTTCATCGAATACTTGGTAAAGGATTTTTAGAAATAGTCTATAAAGACGCATTGGAATATGAGTTTCAAAATAGAAAAATAAGCTACCAAAGAGAACAACAATACATCATCGAGTATAAATCAATTATCCTACCACATAAATTCTTTGCTGACTTTGTTGTTTTTGATCAAATTATTTTAGAGGTTAAGGCTCAAAATGGCATTGCGGAAGAGCAATACAAGCAGGTTATTAATTATTTACGTGTGTCAGGATGTAAGATTGGATTGATTATTAATTTTGGGGAGGATAGGTTGGGTATCAAGCGAGTGATTTTGTAAAAAGAAATGCCACTGAGGGCACTGAGATACACAGAATTAAAGAAAAAGAATATACAGTTACCTATAAAAACATCATTTTACCGCATAAATTTTATGCCGACTTTGTAATTGACAACTCAATAATTTTAGAAATCAAATCAAAAGCAGGAATTATAGAGCAACATCAGGCACAGGTATTAAACTATTTGGCTGTTTCAAAATTAAAATTAGGATTGCTTTTAAACTTCCATGAAAAATCATTGCAATACCAAAGAATAATACTGTAATCTGTGAATCTGTGGCTAATTTTTGCCACAGATTCACAGATTATTTTACTCGAGTTATAACTGATATGTAATCTTTATTACTACTTGACTACTAATTTTTAAAATTGTTTGATATGAAACAAAACCACGAAATAGACTACAAAATCTACGGAGAAGAAATGCAATATGTGGAAGTAGAGTTGGACCCAAATGAAACGGCAATCGCTGAACCGGGGGCTTTTATGATGATGGATGATGGTATCCAAATGGAAACCTTGTTTGGCGATGGCAGTAAACAACAAGGAGGATTATTAGGTAAACTTCTCAATGCCGGTAAACGAGTACTGGTAGGTGAAAATCTATTCATGACCGCATTTACCAATGTTACCGGTGGCATTAAAACCGTCAGTTTTGCTTCCCCTTATCCCGGGAAAATCATCCCTGTTGATCTTTCCCGTTTTCAGAATAAAATCATTTGTCAGAAAGATGCATTCCTCTGTGCCGCTAAAGGAGTAAGCGTGGGCTTAGAGTTCCAAAGAAAACTAGGAACCGGCTTATTTGGTGGCGAAGGATTCATCATGGAAAAACTGGAAGGTGATGGAATGGCATTTTTGCATGCCTGTGGTCATGTAGTACAAAGACAATTACAACCGGGCGAATTGTTAAAAGTAGATACCGGCTGTATAGTGGGCTTTACTTCAAGTGTAGATTATGATATCCAATTTGTAGGCGGTATTAAGAACACCATTTTTGGAGGTGAGGGTTTATTTTTTGCAACACTCCGTGGTCCTGGTATCGTTTGGATTCAAACACTACCGATCAGCCGACTGGCAGGAAGAATTCTTGCTTATGGCACTTATAGCAGAAAAGAAGAAGGTAGTATACTCGGAGGCATCGGTAATATTTTGGATGGAGATGGATGGAGGTAAAGTTTAGCGGATAGCTGATGGGTCATAGCAAATAGTTTATAGCAGATAGCTTATGGTTCATAGCAAATTACTTGTTACAAACTATTTGCTATGCCCTATAAGCTATTTGCTACCAATAATAAAGTGGACTTAGTGATGGACGATTGTGATAGTTTTGTACCGTATGAAAATCGATAGTAAGAGCTCCTTAAAAGATTTTTTCGACAGTAAAGTACAACAATACAATCAACCCTCCTTTATCAAAGAAGATCCTATCTGCGTACCTCATACTTTCACCAAAAAGCAGGACATAGAAATAGCAGGTTTTTTTGCAGCCATATTTGCTTGGGGCAATAGAACTACCATCATTCAAAAATCATTTGAATTGATGAAACTGATGGACAATAATCCTCACGAGTTTTGTCTGCACCATCAAGATCAGGATTTGAAAAGATTGGTACACTTCAAGCATCGAACATTTAATGCTACCGATCTCCTGTATTTTATCAGCTTTCTACAACAGCATTATAAAAAGTATGACTCTTTAGAAGCTGCCTTTACGATTCCAAAAGAAAAAGAAATGGAAATCCGATTAATGCGATTTCATGAATACTTTTTCTCCCTAGAAGATGCTCCGGCAAGAACCAGAAAACATATCGCCCCTCCTTATAAAGGCTCATCTTGTAAAAGATTGAATATGTTTTTACGCTGGATGGTCCGAAAAGATAAAGCCGGCGTTGATTTTGGTATTTGGCAAAAGATCAATGCATCAGAATTGATTTGTCCGATTGATTTACATGTAGCCAGGGTAGCAAAACGGTTTCAATTACTAGATAGAAAACAAACAGACTGGCAAGCAGCTGTAGAACTCACCAATTACCTGAAGACACTAGACCCCAAAGATCCGGTGAAATATGATTTTGCCTTATTTGGGTTGGGGGTGATGGAGAAGTATTAGCACTAATAAAAAACTCCTATTCTTTACGGTTACTCCTTTAAAGTAAATAACCGCAGAGAATAGGAGAAATGAGTTATCGCAAAGAAGAGATTAGAAGAAAAACATACTTTGCCTTCCCCCTACTTTACCACCTGATCCCTTACCGGATGCTCCAAAGCTTCTGATATTGTAGGTAAATGTGAGCATAAAATAACGCTGAAGAATATTTACTTGTCGATCGGTAATGAAGTTCTCAGCTGAGAAACGGAATACAGAACGATTTTGATTCAGTAGATCAAAGACTGAGAACTTAAGTTGTCCTTTATCCTCTTTCAAGAACAGGTACGTTAATCCGGCATTCAATAGAGCAACTGTTTTCTGAACCCCGGGAGCTGTTTGTGAATTATAACGATGATCTAAAGTCATTTCCCAAACAAATTTTTTCGGTATCCGTACTACGAGATCAGTATTGATGCTCTGTCTTTCTACTTGCAGGTTACGAAAATCGCCGCTTTCATAATACGCATTATTAATACCTCTGTTATAACTGATATTCCACTCTACTTTATCATTCCAGTTGAAGCCTCCGCGTAAGTACGGACTGAAATCAATATTCTTTACATAGCTCTTCTTGGAATTGATGATTAAAAAATTTCTGGTATAGTTAAGATTATACCCACTTCCGAAGTTCACAGAAAAAGTCTTGTTGAGTTTATACTGTTTATTGAAATAAAAGTTTGTATAAAAATTATGGATACCATCTGCATTTACAGGCATCGTGGTTTGAACACCATTGGCAGCAATTTCGCGACTTCTTACCACACTATTATTGCTAATGTTTCCTCCCAAATAAGCACTAATGAATAATTGTTTAGCAGTGATATTCTTAAAATAGTTGAGATTAAAGTTATGAGATTCTGCCGGTTTCAGATCAGGATTACCCTTATTGATGTACAATGGGTTACTGTTATCCGCTACAGGTTGAATATCTCCAATACCCGGTGGATTGACATTCACATTATAACTCAGGTTAAACTCTCGCCAACTGATATTTCCACCCGGTAAAATATAATTGAAATGCTGATCGAGTTTTTGTCCAATAGAAATATAACGGTTATTCAAATCCAGCCATAAGAAGTTCAGCGTAGCTGTAATGCTTAATTTTTTATACCTGAAATTCAATCCTGATGAAAGATTGTTTCTCCAACTCGTTCTTTCCAGATGATTGGTCAATAAACTGTTTAGTTGATCATATTTACCACTACTATTGCTTTTATTAAAAGTTGATAAAGCGTCTTTATTTTCAAAATACGTTAATGCATATCCCAAGCGTAAGGTTAAGTTTTTAGCAAGCGGCTCAGCAAAATTCAGATTGGTATTGGTAGAGAAATTGGCACGCTCCAAATCACGTAACTGATCCAAAGTAGTGGAACCTGTTGGGAAAAAAGTATTTAAAACATTATTGAATTGATCACTGTTGGTGCTGTTGTAATTCACTGTATTGAATACATTGAATGTTCTTCCCTTTTTTCTGAAATTTTTGAAATAGCTCAATTGATGATTATAGCCTAGATCCTTTGCATGTACAGACTGAAGATTATTACTTGTATTCAAAAGCCCATCTACACTACTTGTTGTATTGATATTGGTAAGACGATTATTATTCTGCTCTCCAACCGTTAAAGAAGGGCGAAATTCCATTCTTGAAGTCGTATCAATTTTCCAGCGCAGACCAAAACCCAATCGATGGCTGTTGGCATTTTGTATTTCAGATCTGTTCGATCTTGTATTAAGGATGGTATCACCCAAAAACTGTTGTCTGTTTTCTAACTCTGTAATATCATTTCTTGTTTTACCATAGAAATATTGTGTATTGAGCGTTAACCCTTTTTTGAATTCATTATTCAGGTTAAATCCAATCCCGCGCGATTGTTGAATACCTTGTCCGGTTCCTCCAAAAGAAATACCATTCACATTCAATCCGCCATTACCATTGATGGAGATAGAATTGATACCACTCCGATCGAAACCACCTAGGGTTCTGATATCATTGAATCCAAATCCGGCTTTATTCAAATTATTACTGAAACCTAAAACGCTCACTTGTAAAGTATCACGGAACATATTTACGATACCGCCCGCTTCATATCTATCTTCATCTGCTTTACCTGCATAGGCTTTTCCAAACCATCCTTGTTTAATGGCTTTTTTCAATTTAAGATTGATGACCTGACCCACATCTGCCTTGGCCTTATCCGGATTCAAATCCAATTCATCTTTATCATCTGCTACCTGAATTTTATCGATAAGGTTAGCCGGTAAGTTACGAGTCGCCATTTTAGGATCACCACCGAAGAAATCTTTTCCATCCACCATGATTCGGTTTACTTTTTTTCCATTCACGGTGATATTACCATCGGCATCCAATTGAACACCGGGTAATTTTTTAAGCAGGTCTTCTACCAAAGCAGAAGGTAATGTTTTGAAAGAGTTGGCATTGAATTCAATGGTATCACGCTTCACCACAACCGGTGGACGTTCGGCATACACCAACACTTCATCCAATGTATTGGCTTGATTGGGTGTCATTTCAAGAGTGCCTGCATCAAAAGAAGGGGCATCTGATGTGAGTTTAAATTCTTTTCTGGTAACAGTATAGCCTGAATAAGAAACAATCATTCTTAATTGTACATCCAAAGGCAATCCACTCACTTTGAATTCTCCTGCCTCTGTACTCAAACGATAGGTAACCAACACAGTATCGACGGCTGTAAAAACGGAGACTGTTGCCAGATTCATTGGTTGTTTAGAAGCTGAATCAATCAGTTTACCGGATAGTAAGCCCTTGTTATTATTTGTTTGGGCTGAAACTACAGTAGTCATACATATGCTCAGTAAGAGCAAAAGAATTCTGTTACGCATTGAACGTATTTTTCTCGTAAACAATAAATGGTTAGGAAACAGTGACTTTTAGATGCATAAGTAATTACCCGAAGGAATTCCTCTCCATTCAAAAGTTGATGTTTCGGGAACTTTTGTTTTCCCAGTGCCAGAAGGGTGTATGCCCAATAAGAGAACTACTGCGAGTGCAGCTGTGGTGACCAGCAGCAACAAAAGCGGTATCCATTTTCTCAGATTCAGCATACAAATGACTTATTTACTTAACTCCAAATAAAGAGTTCTGTTACACGAAAAGGTTGGAAAAAGGAGAAAAAATTAATCCTCGTCCTCTAATTCAAATAATTCTTCTACCGGAACACCAAACAGTTTGGCCATTTTGAGTGCCAGAACAGTAGAGGGTACATATTTCCCGGATTCCATAGTATTGATAGTCTGTCGGCTTACGGCAATTTTTTTGGCCAAATCATCCTGTGTCAGATTATGAATGGCTCTTTGCACTTTGATCTTATTTTTCATAACCTACTTTATTATACTGAAACAATATGTACCTAAAACGAAGGATAAAGATGATCAGCACTGTAAACATATTGTACGTCATCACCTGAAAAAATGTGGTTCCGTACACAGCCAATATGCTGATAATCAATACCAAATAGTTGGCGTATACCGCCCACTGCAATGCTTCCAACCGAAAAAATTGGATAGCTTCATCTTCAATGGATTCTTTGGAGAAAGCAATTAAGATAAGACTGATGATGAGACCAACCGAAGCTACTTCATCCGTGAAATTATGGCTGGCACTAAATTCCAATTGACCATTTGTAATCATTTTAAATTGCAACCAAGAAGGGTTGAATTCAAAAAACATGTGCGCAATACCCAATGCCAGAAAAGGCACCAATAAGACATAACCAATGCGCTGATAGCTATGCGGGAATAATTTGATCTGTTTCATATGCTTATTTGATTTAACAACACAAACGTAAAATCAATTTTTCATTTTGTCAAATTTATTTTACATTTTGTAATAATTATTTAACAATTTGTACATCTTAATTGACTTAATCGATTGATATTGAGGTAAAAAACATCGACAAAAGATTCCTATACCTTTAAAGAATGGCGGAAGAAAATAAGCTGATGGGTATCGAATCCTATTCCTGGGACCAATTGGTGACTTTTGTAAATGAGCTCATCACCCAAGATTTCAATCAACTATTGACCTTACTGTATCGATTAGATATCAATGAAAAAAAACTCAAGCAAACCCTAGCTGATCATCCGGATCAAAATGCCGGTGAATTAATTGCCAAACTGATCATTGATAGACAGGAAGAAAAAAAGAAATCGAGAGAAGCTTTCAAGCAAAAAGATTGGGAGAGCTCAGAAGAAGAGAAATGGTAAAAAATATTTCTGTGTATCTCAGTGTTCTCAGTGGCAATTTTTTATTCTTTGTTTGCCACTGAAAGCACAGAGAGACACAGAAAGAGGTCTATAATTTATCGATGGTTGTGAAGTGATACCCTTTTGTTTTCAACAAAGTGATGATCTCGGGTAAACGGTTGTACAGTTTATCTTTTCTTCTTGGATCTGTGCCTGCATGTATCAATAAAATTGCACCATTCAATGTATGCTTTACTTCAAAGGCTTTAAGCAAGTCAATCAGTTCTTCACTTGATTTATAAGAAGCCCCCATCTCCGGCCAGGTATAATCAGCATTGGTTCTTGTACCGGGTGTAAAACTCACCAATCGAACAGGTCTTTGTGAAAACCATTTTGATATTTTTTTATTCCACCATTCATAAGGCGGAATAAAATATTGCGGCTCTCCATTCTTCAATAAACCTAAGGAGCGCATAGCTTCTATATTATTTTGATAATCTTTCTCCAAAGAATCTCTTGTCACCAAAAGACTATCCCTGTTCTTCCAATCATTGTATAAAATATGCTGATCGGAATGCGCTCCGAAATAATGTTGTTGTTGATACAGTTGTTGAATAACAGGCTGATAGGCTTTATTACGATACAATCTTCCCGTGAAAAAGAAAGATGCTTTGGTATTTTGTTGTTGCAAAATTTTCTGAATAACGGGTAACCCCTCTACATATTCATCTGCAGTAAAAACAATTGCGATAGATTTCTTAGTTGTATCACCTCTCACAATAGCACCATGCTGTAATGTAAAAGCAGGGTGGATAGGAGGATAAGCTGTCCAGCCACCATTAGTTGTTGGTCTTGTTTCATTTTCTTTTGCTGCCAATAAATAAATCAAGGATGCTGTCCCATCCATCGTAGGTTCATTCGTGCTATAATCGCCGTAATCATCATGATAGACAGCCAGATCACTTTGAAAAGCAGCATATTCATCAGGATCATTCAATTTGATACCAATCAGATTTTTATAAATGGCTGTGTATACCGGACCATCAACTAATCCACCATCAATAGGATACTTTTTCAAGTGTGTGAAGGCAGAATGTGGATCAACAGGCGTATCACCCCATGATGGTAATCCATAAACCATACTCGTTCCCCATGGATTACAACCAAAGATCCAATCAATATTTGCTTGTTCCAGTTCGGTGTAAGTATCATCACCTGTCATGGTTCTGTACCAATAACACTGCAATACAAATGAAACCGTAAGGTTATTGCTACACCAGATAAACGGAACACCTCGATAAAAAGCATTTTGTTTGGCCTTATTCCAAACCGCTTTGATGCCTGCTTCATAATAATCATGAAGGGTATCACGCTGGTTATTATTTATTGTTCCATTCGCTAACACATAATGACCCGCATTTACAAAAGGATACCACTCATAATGATGGGCGGTATCTTTTCCCAGCCACGGTGTGATGGGTTCTTTTTTAGCGAATGAATAAGCATCTGTGTGATAGATACCATCTTTACTCCCTTTCGTTTGTGCTAATGTTGCTGCAGCCAATTCCATATCATCCACCCAATTCCCTTCTGCATAGATATAAGGTGATTTTACAGAAGCTGTTTGCGACACCCCAGGATATTGCTTGCCGTATCGATAGGCTGCTTCTGCCTTTTGTAATAATTTTTTGGAGAAGCTTTGATCTTTCTCCTGATAAACCTGCGCTGCCAATGCAAACGTACTTGAATACTTACCGGCAGTGGAAGCAGTTCCTGTTGTTGCGTTCATGAACTTACCCCTTACTTGCGGCTTACCTGAAACAAAGTAAACAGGTCGTTCAAAGCCTTTGCCATAATAGTTAGTGTCTTCTTTAGGAATACGCATTTTCACATGATCTCTGTCATCCCCCAACTGATTGAACATGATACCATCAGAAGGATTCATTTTCAACAACCAATCCAATCCCCATTTGGCTTCATCCAAAATATCTGCTACACCATTTTTCCCATCCAATCCATTAGCCTGCTTTTCATCACTGAACACCCTTCCAAAACTTTGATAGGCTGATAACAGATGCCAGGCTGCATTGGCAGAAGTAGTTGTGTACTGCAAGTAATCACTCGCATCATGCCATCCACCACTTACATCAATATGTGTGCTATCGGGCATCGGACCATACAATGTATATCCATCATAGGTATGGCAACTATCTTTTAAATACGGATTAAAACCACTTCTTTGTTGACGCATATATCGCAAACAGAAATCAGCGGTCCCTTTGTATACATCCTGATCAATTTTAAATATGGGTGATATGGTATTACCCGCACGAAGAAAATAACGTCCGGGTTTACGAAATGAAGTGAACTTAACTCGTGCTGTTTTATTAAACGGACCATAAGCCCCAAAAGCTTCTAACTGATCAATGGAGTAAACAGCTTCATTCGTCTCAGCATTCACCAACTCAATCTTTTTAGGTAAAACATTCTCTTTACTACACCAAACTGCTACTTTACTGCCATTGGGAGTATAGCCCAGTTGATTGATACGAATCCAATGTTGTGGGTCCTCTGATTTTTTAAATGCAAAGCAAAGAATTAGTAAAACAATTCCAACAAAGAACAATATTCTTTTCATACGGCTGTTTTGGGTAAATAAAGATACCTGATTAACTACTCTCTGCGAAACCTCAGCGTACTTCTTTCTCTGCGGTTAAGTATCACCGCAGAGAAAAGAGAAAAAGAGTTTCGCAGAGATTTTTTAAACTATTTTCGCCACTCAAATGATGGCATTATGAAACTTGTTTCTTACTTATCTGATGGTCGTGATCAACTTGCATTTTTAGTTGATGGTTATTTGTTCGATTGTGATCTGGTTCATCCTGAATTACCCGGTAGCATGAATATGTTCCTGCAATATTGGGATGATATGTTTCCCATTGCACAACAAGTGAATGCCGCTATTAAAGATGGTAGAATAGGAAAAGAAAGAGGCGTTGATATACAAGGACAAAACTTACTGGCACCTGTTCCATTCCCAACCTCTTGTAGAGATGGATATGCTTTTCGTCAACATGTTGCCGCGGCTCGTCGCAATCGTAAAGTAGAGATGATTCCTGAATTTGATCAGTATCCTATTTTCTACTTTACCAATCACCATAGCATTCAAGGCCCCGGTGATATTTATTGCATGCCCGATCATTTTGAAAAACTTGACTTTGAACTCGAAGCCGCTATCGTCATCTGTAAAAGCGGAAAAAATATTCCTGCTGAAGAAGCGGATCAATACATCGGCGGATTGATGATCATGAATGATATGAGTGCTCGAAGATTGCAAATGGAAGAGATGTTATTGAACCTGGGGCCGGCGAAAGGAAAAGATTTCTCAACAGTGATTGGACCTTGTCTTGTAACGCTCGATGAGTTGGAATCTTATGAAATACCCGCCAAACCCGGACACTCCGGTAAGAACTGGAACCTGGGAATGAAATGTTGGGTGAATGGAGTACAAGTAAGTGAAGGTAATGTTGGAGATATGGACTGGACTTTTGCAGAGATCATTGAGCGTTGTGCTTATGGCGTACAATTACATCCGGGAGACGTGATCGGAAGTGGTACGGTAGGAACCGGCTGCTTTCTGGAACTGAATGGAACCGGCAAACTGAATGACCCCAATTACCAGGAACAATGGCTACAACCCGGAGATACCGTTACAATGGAGATCGAAGGCATCGGAATACTTGAAAATACGATTGTGAAAGAGGATACTGACTTTTCTATTTTAGCGAAGAAGAAGGGTTAGGTACAAGGTGCTAGGTACTGGTATTATGTAAAAAAGGTGTTACCTTAAAACCTAGCACCTTGTACCCAGCACCACCCCAACGTTTTAACACAATTTCAACCCTCGGTTCCGTATATTTGATATGCTCAAAAACTAAAACGAATCATATGAAAAAAGTAATTGTACTTGCAATGGCGGCTTTCCTGGTAACGGGTGTGTCATTAGCCAACGACCATAAGCACGATGGTGGTAAAAAATGTGCAAAAGCAAAAGAATGCAGCAAGGAAGGTAAAGAGTGCTGCAGTAAAGATGCTAAAAAAGAAACCAAAGAGACTAAAGAAGCTAAAAAAACAGAGACTAAGAAAACCACTAAGGCTTAATCTTTTTCTGTTGCTAATAAAAAAGGATGTCATTTTTGACACCCTTTTTTATTTATAAGATATGTTCCAATTCTTTGAGGTGATACACTGTATAGGTGGGTTGTATATGTGCAGCAATATTCAAATGATTCACAAACACAGTATCCATCCCCGCATTGATACCGCCTTGAAT
Source organism: Sediminibacterium sp. (assembly GCF_051861365.1). Classification (NCBI taxonomy): domain Bacteria; kingdom Pseudomonadati; phylum Bacteroidota; class Chitinophagia; order Chitinophagales; family Chitinophagaceae; genus Sediminibacterium; species Sediminibacterium sp. The sequence goes on from NZ_JBHYCW010000016.1 coordinate 17,045, forward strand.
ATCAGCATCCAAATTATCGCCAATCATGATGCTTTCTTTCTCATTAGCCCCTGTTTGTTGAAAGGCATAATCAAAAATCTCCTTATGCGGTTTTAAACTATTACTTGCTTCTGATGTAATCACCGCATTAAAATAGGCATGCAATCCTGAACTCTGCAATTTATTGTGTTGCACTTTTTCAAAGCCATTGGTAACAAGATGCAGATGATAGCCCTTGGTCTTCAGGTATTCCAGTATTTCAAATGTATACGGGAAAATTGCTTTTTTTGAGGGTAAGGTTTCTAAAAATTGAACTGCCATGTTACGAGACAATTCCTCATCTGCTAGTTTATAATCCAGCAAAGTCAGCCACATTCTTTTCCATCTCAACTCATCTTGTTTAATAAAACCTTTGGTATATCGATCCCATAAGCGTTCATTATGGTAACTGTATCGATCAAAGAATCCATCAAAATCTTCAATACCTCTTTTACTCAACTCATGACTGTGATACAGATCATTCAATGTGTCTTTGGCATTGGTTTCAAAATCCCATAAAGTATGATCCAGATCGAAAAAAATATGACGATAGCGCATGTCACAAAGTTAATACCTTATTGTACAGGTCTTATCATTACCTTATTGCTAAAGAATCAGCTATCAGAATCCGTATAAAATGATTTACTTCGTAGTGTTCTAACTATTATCTTTCTGTATATGAAAATCGTTATTACTGGAGCCTCAAAGGGAATTGGCAAAGCCATTGCTGAACGCTTTGCACAAGATGGTCATCATTTACTGCTATGCAGTAGAGGTGAAAAATCTTTGTATGATTGTGTTGAAGATTTACAAACGCGCTTCCCCCATGTAACGATTCACGCCAGACCAACAGACATGTCTGTACAATCAGAAGTACTGGCATTTGCCCATTGGTGTTTAGAACAAGGCACTTCGGATATCATCGTTAATAACGCAGGTAATTTTATTCCGGGTAGTGTTCATAATGAGCCGGAAGGTGCATTGGATGAAATGTTACAAGCCAATTTGTTCAGTGCCTATCATCTTACCAGGGCTTTGTTACCATCGATGATGGCAGCGAAATCCGGACATATTTTCAATATTTGCTCCATTGCTTCCTTACAGGCCTATGCAAACGGAGGGAGCTATAGTATCAGTAAATATGCCTTATCAGGTTTCAGTCGTAATCTCAGAGAAGAAATGAAACCTCATGGTATTAAGGTAACAGCCGTCTACCCAGGTGCAGCACTGACCGCCAGTTGGGATGGTTTCAATATAGACCCCAAACGCATCATGGAAGCTGATGATATCGCCAAAATGGTATACGCAGCCGCCCACCTCTCTCCCATGGCGGTAGCTGAGGATATTATTTTACGTCCGCAGTTGGGGGATTTGTAGGTAGTAGTCCATGGTCGATAGTCGATAGTCCATAGGAATACCCAATCTTTTTACTATGGACTATCGACTATCGACCATGGACTATTCACCGTAACAATTTCTTCATCCCCTCCTAACATTCTATTCATACTGTATGAGCAGTTTTGTAAAACCTCATAATGTATGGAAAGACGTCCGCTTGATGTTGTGGTAATGAGCGATCTTCATTTGGGCACTTATGGTTGTCATGCCAAAGAGATTGTCAACTATCTGAAAAGTATTCAGCCACAAATTCTTGTCCTCAACGGCGATATCATCGATATATGGCAGTTCAGTAAACGATATTTTCCTGTTGCACATATGCAGGTGATCAAAGAGATCATGCATTTACTCAGCAAAGGAACCCGCGTTATTTATATCACCGGTAATCATGATGAAGCACTACGCCGCTACTCCGATATGCACATGGGCAATTTCCAGTTGACAGATAAAGTAGTGATGGAGATCAACGGTAAAATGACCTGGATCTTTCATGGTGATGTTTTTGATGCCACTACAAAAGGCAGTGCTAAATTATTGGCCAAGCTTGGTGGACATGGCTACGATCTCCTCATTCTGATCAATAGTCTGATCAATCGTTGTTTGAAACTGATGGGCAGAGAGAAAATGAGCTTCAGTAAAAAAGTAAAAAACAGTGTCAAGAAAGCAGTATCCTGGATCGGGAATTTTGAACAAACAGCAGCAGAATTGGCCATTGAAAAGAAATATGATTATGTCATCTGCGGACATATTCACCAGCCACAAAAAAGAGTCATTACAACCAAAGACGGACATGTTACCTACCTCAATAGTGGCGACTGGATTGAAAACCTGACCTCTCTTGAATACCAAAACAATGAATGGACGATTTATCAATACGATGAAAAACAATTCGCAGATACGGTTGCTCCGGTAGTTATAATGGAGAAAAAACTACCACAGTTGAATGTGGTGACCGATGAGATAGCCTTATTCATTCACTCTTTAGCCATTCAACCATGAGTATGAAAATATTATACGCCGTTCAAGCAACCGGTAACGGACATATCAGTAGAGCGATGGAGCTCATGCCGTTTTTACAACAGTATGGTGAGGTAGATGTTTTTTTAAGTGGCAGCAACAGTAATCTTCAACCTGATCTACCCGTAAAATTTCGCAGTAATGGATTGAGTTTGTTTTATGGAAATACCGGTGGATTAGATTATTGGCGTATGTGGAAAGAGTTAGATCTAAGCAGCATATGGAAAGAAGCAAAAGAGTTGCCGGTAGAACAATATGATCTGGTGATCAATGATTTTGACAGCATTACTTCCATGGCGTGTAAACTAAAAAAGATAAAAAGTATTGGCTTCGGGCACCAGGCAAGTTTTCAAAGTGCGTTGACACCAAGAAATAACAAGAAGGATCTTGCAGGTGAAATAGTATTGAAACATTATGCAACTTCATCAGCATACATCGGTTTGCATTTTGCATCTTATGATGATTTCATTTATCCGCCTGTTATCAAAGAAGAAATTTTAAAAGCTGATCCAACAGATCAAGGACATGTTACAGTATATCTTTCTCATTATAGTGATGAAGTGGTAATTCATGCCTTACAAAAGATTAAAGAAGTTCGATTTGAAGTGTTTTCAAAAAAGGTAAAATCAGTAACTACACTTGCCAACGTGACATTATTCCCAATCAGCAATACAGGTTTTACGCAAAGTATGATTCATTCGAAAGGAGTCATTACCGGCGCAGGTTTTGAAACACCCGCAGAAGCTTTGTACTTAGGTAAACAATTGTTATGCTTACCCATACGCGGACAATATGAGCAACTATGCAATGCCGCTGCGTTAAAAGATTTTGGTGTCACCATCATCGATAAAATCAATAACGATTTTACACAGCAAGTTTACCAATGGCTTCAGGCATCTACTGCAAAACAACTTTTACTTACACATAGTACTTATGAAATTGTACAACAAGCAATTGAGTTGGGCAGAAGTTTACAGCCGGCTAAAAAAGAGGAATCTTTATTAAACGAAGAAGATTTACTGGCTTTATTTTAATTACAAAGTAATACCTGCCAGGCTTTTTCAATATTTCCGGTATTCAATAATTCAGCAGCATACTTGTGTAACTCTGTTTCCATTTCGGCCGGACTCACCGAATAATATTGAAAGATATTTTTTACTCGATCATCGGTAAAAGAAGCATCGATATCAGGCATGGTATGTACATTTCCTAACATGCCCAAATGATTTCCCGTAAGTATGGTACTATTACGAATACTGTCTGGAAGTTGATCTACACCAATACCTAACTGCGTATTTGGTTTGGGAACTTTGAATAAATTGGTATGATCCACTTTACAATACCAATCGCCTCCTAGTCTGGCAACGAGTTCTAATTTTTGCTGATCAATTTTTCCATCATCACCTAAGATGCTTTCATCTACATGCATACAAAGCACTTCAGCAATCACCAGTTGTCCTGCACCGCCATTTTCACCCAAACTCTTTACTTCATTGACTTTACATTCCAATTTAATTTTGGCTTCTTTCACCATCGGTGGCTGAACACGTGTGGATGATTGCTCTGTGAAACCGGCTTTTACAAACTCATTCATTCCTTTCGGAAACTCACAACTCGATAAACTCATTTGCTGTACCATCGCGTAATCAACAATATTGATCACACACTCAGGAACTTCTAACACATTTTCTAAAGTATGCTTGGTGGTATTATCGCGACCCCTTCTGGCAGGTGAGAATATGACAATAGGTGGATTGGAAGAAAACAAATTAAAAAAGCTAAATGGACTCAGGTTCACATTACCCTGTTTATCAATTGTACTGGCAAAACAAATAGGTCTGGGTGCAATCGCATGTTGCAACCATTGCTGTTTTTCCATTACAGGTAGTGAGCTGATATCAATTGTTTTCATGAACGCTGATTATAAAAAGCCACAGATTCACAGATTATTCGAAAGTAATCTGTGAATCTGTGGCTCAAGAAAATTATTGCCAACTAGCCAAAACAGTCACTCCCCCCTTCACTACCTGATTCATACTCACATTCACTTTAGTACCCACAGGCAGTAAAATATCAACCCGACTACCGAATTTGATAAACCCATACTCATCACACTGCTTCACTTGTTGTCCAACAGTGGTATAGTTGCAAATTCGCTTTGCCAATGCACCAGCGATTTGTTTGTATAAAATGGTACCGTAGTTATTTTTTACAGCAACACTCCATCTTTCATTTTCAGTAGATGACTTAGGATGCCAGGCTACCAAATATTTTCCTTTGTGATATTGGTTGTACACCACTTCACCACTCATCGGATTTCTATTCACGTGCACATTGGCCGGACTCATGAAAATACTCACCTGTATTCTTTTGTCTTTGAAGTATTCTTCATCGATCACTTCTTCAATCACCACCACTTTTCCGTCTGCCGGACAAATCAATTGTTGATCATTGATGGTTAGGGTACGATTGGGTATTCTGAAAAAAGAGATCAGGAATAGTAAAAGCCCGAGTGTGATTACAAAAATGATGATGGTTAACCAGGGCAAGGAGGCACTTAAAAAAGTAAAAGATGCCACATTCAGTACACCAAAAATCAATGCACCGATGCCAATAGACTGGTAACCTTCGCGATGAATGGTCATGAGGTTGATGTTGAACTGCAAATGTAAACGGATTAAGGCAAATATCTAAGCCTTCTTAACCAAAGAGAAACAAAACCAGCCATACATAGGGTACAGCTAATAATAAGGAATCAAATCTATCTAAGAAACCACCATGTCCCGGCATAAAACTACCGCTGTCTTTCACACCTGCCATGCGTTTGAGTTTACTTTCCAGTAGGTCACCCAATGTACCCATGACTGCAGAAGTGATGGTGATCAACAATAACTGAATCCAAGGTAGCTCAAGCCAGTAAACACCTGCAATAGTTACCACAGCAACTGCCAGAATAGCCCCGCCGACTGTACCTTCCCAGGTTTTTTTAGGAGAGATAGGAGAAAAAGGTGTTTTGCCTATAAAAGAACCCACGAGATAGGCCATGGTATCATTGATCCAAATCGTAGCAATGATCAACATGGGTAATAGCCATCCCTTTTCATAAACATTACCATCAAAATAATGATACAAATTCATCAATAAACCCCAAGACATGGATATGTATAGAAGTCCACCAACCGTATAACCGATGATTTTCCAATCCGGCATTTTTCCTTTGATCAATTTAACAAGTACCAATACAGTTAAAGCAATCAATAAAATACGAAATCCGATTTCACTTAAAACAAAATCGCCGATGACATAAGCATCCCCGGTCATCCAACACATAAAACCTAATCCGGCAGCAATAGCGCCATAGAAATGAATCGGAGAAATATGTTGATATCGATTATCAATCTTAGCAATTAGCGAACGGTATTCGATCCAACATCCAATATGAATCATCGCAAAGAGCAGCAAAAAACTCCACTGGTTCCATAACAATCCACCCAACATCACGATCACAAAAACAATCGCCGTAATTGCCCGCGTCCGAAAAGTTTGAAAATTAAATGCCATGGGGTGAAGGTAGGAAATTAGTGTTTAGTCAATGGTCCATAGTCCATAGTCAATGGTTAAAAAACATGTCTATTGACCTTGGACTATTAACCATGGACTAATTCAACAACGCCTTATTAATCAATTCCTGCGCAGTTATAGCGTATTGTCCGGGTACGAAGAGTTGAATATCGCCAAACATGGGGTAGCTGCTGTCTTGTTTATTCAATAGCTGAACGGGTATCTGATTTTCTTCCAGCATTCCTTTGATGATGGCAGCTTCAGGATATACACGGGTGGAGAATACTTTTTGCCACTGATTCATATTTCTGTATTCATTTCTGGGTTTGTTACAGCTGTTTCGGTCTTCAACTGATTGCTTTCTGCCAGTAATAAACGGAATAATACCACCAGCAAAATCAGGGCAATACTACCCCACCAAATGGGCATGGTTTCATCCATTACTTTATCAATGGCTTTTCCTTGGGCAGATAAAATATAGAGTTGCGTTACCACAAAACCATTATTCAAAAAGTGAAGCAGAATACTCAACCACAAATTATTGGTATAATAAAAAATCAACCCCAAGATCAATCCCAATGCAATTCTTGGCAGGAATCCAAAGAAAGAGAAATGAATAGCACTGAACAGAATGCTGGTAATGATGATACCCGCCCAGGCATTTTTGGTCCAGCCCACAAATACTTTCTGAAATGCACCACGAAATAAAACCTCTTCAAAAACAGCCGGAGCCAGTGCCATTACCAGCATCGCCAGTAAATAATCAGTAAGGCTTGTCATGTGCGCCATATTCATCATGGCATTTTTATAGGCATTTTCAAGTTGTTGTGCCTGTTTCAGCAAGTTTTCTGATAAAGGAATTTTTTGATTGAGCATGCCCAAAGACCCACTGAGTATCATGCCGGCAAAAGTGATCAATACAACGATCAATATTTGTTTGCCATTCATTCTTTTATTAAACCCCAACCATGAAAAAGGTTGTTTACTCAGCACTTTTGCAAATACAATGGCGGGTATTAAAAAAGCAACGAGCGTAGCCAGGGTATTCAATAAACGGGAAATATTGGCATTTTGAGGGCGATTCAAAGCATCAGGCACCTGCAACAAAGAAACACCTAACATATTGGAACCCAAGGCGGCAACTAGGAGTGAACCAAAAACCATAAAAAGCCCAACGAGCAAAAGGAGCATTAAAAACTGAAGCGGATAATTAATCTGTTGCCTCTGATTCATGTGGTTGAAGAATAAGCTTGTAAATTTGCAGCCGATCTTTGCGCTGAGCGACTAAGGTACAGGTAACCATTGAAATACCGACTTCCGGTCACATGGATATTCTACCATACATCGAATCCTTTTCTTTTCGAAAAGAACAGCTATGCAAAGAAACAGTCAAACAGACAGAAAGTTGCCGCATGGTTAAGATTGATCAAATAGAATTACCCGATTTCCCCTTGTTACTTGCACCCATGGAAGATGTGAGTGATCCGCCATTCCGTGTGGTATGTAAAGAAAATGGCGCCGATTTGATGTATACAGAATTCATCAGCAGTGAAGGATTGATTCGTGATGCCATCAAAAGTCGAAGAAAACTAGACATTTTTGAATATGAACGCCCTGTAGGCATCCAAATTTTCGGTGGCGATGAGGAGAGTCTGGCACTTGCTGCAAAAATTGTAGATGTTACCAACCCCGACCTGCTGGATATCAATTTTGGTTGTCCGGTTAAAAAAGTAGCCGGCAAAGGTGCAGGGGCAGGTGTATTGAAAGACTTGGACCTGATGGTAAGATTGACGGATGCCGTTGTAAAAGCCACACGCTTACCGGTAACTGTGAAAACAAGATTGGGATGGGATGAGACCAGCAAAAACATCGAAGAAGTTGCCGAGCGTTTACAAGATGTAGGTATCAAAGCACTGAGTATTCATGGTAGAACCAGGGCTCAAATGTATAAAGGTGAAGCTGACTGGACGTTGATTGGCAAAGTGAAGAATAATCCTCGTATCAAAATTCCCATTTTTGGTAATGGAGATATTGATAGTCCACAAAAAGCCGTGGAATATAAAAATCGTTATGGTGTAGATGGCGTCATGATTGGTCGTGCAGCCATTGGCTATCCATGGATCTTCAGAGAGATCAAGCATTATATTCAAACAGGTGAATTAATGGCACCGCCTTCAGTGGAAGAAAGAGTACAGGTGTGTAGACAACATTTACGCAAATCCATTGAATGGAAAGGACCCATTGTTGGTATCAATGAAATGCGCAGACATTATGCTAATTATTTGAAAGGTCTGCCGGGTATCAAAGATTACAGAAACAGATTGGTGACGCTGAAAACCATGGAAGAAGTAGAAGCGGTGTTAGATGAAGTTGCCATCAACTATAAAGGCTTTGCGATGGAGCATCAGCAAATAGAGCTGGTGAATTATCACGAAAATTGTCCTCTATAATCATCTGTGAATCTGTGGCTAAAAATTCAGCCACAGATTCACAGATTACTTAACTAGTAGCTGAACCACTGACTTATCCAAAGGCGATACTGTTTGTGGGAAAAATGCTTCGAGAATACCTTCTTCATTCACCAGGTATTTACAGAAATTCCAAGTAGGCTCCTGATCATTCCATCCATTTTTACCGGCATCACTTAACCATGCAAACACCGGATGTTGCTCAGCCCCTTTGATCACTGAACTTTTCTTCGCCAACAAGAATGTAACTCCATAATTCACTTTACAAAACTCAGCGATCTCTTCATCATTCTTTTGCTCCTGTTGTTTGAAATCATTCGCAGGAAAACCAATGATCACTAATTGATCTTTGTATTTTTTGTACAACTCTTCCAATTCGGCATATTGTCCGGTATAACCACAAGCACTCGCTGTATTTACCAACAATAATTTTTTTCCTTTGAACTGTTCCATGGAAATGGCTTGTCCGTTATTGAGTGTAACTGTAAGCTGATAAAAATTCATAGTCGCTGTTTTATGTTGCTTGTTCAAAGAGCCTTTCTGTGTGCCGAATAATTTTCCCGGCAACATAATCACAGGATATACTGCTTTCAGAATAGACTCTCTCCAGGTCATATTTTTCTTTTTAATGAGAATAAGTAGTACAATGATAACAATCAGTCCAATGATTAGTTTACGCATTATTTTATTGATATGGATATGCTAAATAAATTTCTTGAATAATTTCAGCTTCCCTTTGAATGGCGGATATTTCATGGAAGGATCAAACCAAGTAGGCGTTTGCAGCACTGCTTTTTCATGACTAAACGTATCAAATGAATACTTTCCATGATAACGCCCTGTTCCGCTGAAACCCCTTCCACCAAAAGGCAAATGATGATTGGTGGCATGCCAGCTCGCATTATTGATACAAGCCCCACCGGAAGGAACTTTATCTAACCACCGTTCTGCTTCTTTCTGTTGATTCGAGAATACATAAAATGCGAGTGGATTCGGATTTTTTTGGATGATAGACAAAGCTTCTTCTTCAGTGTCGTAACTAATGATGGGTAAGATAGGACCAAAGATCTCATCGCTCATAATAGAACTATCAAGCGATACAGACTCTATCAATGTAGGTGCAATGAATAAATGTTGCACATCATGCTCACCACCATGCACTACTGTTCCATCTTTCAAATAGCCAATCAATCGATGGAATTGTTTTTCATTGATGATCTTTCCAAACTCATGACTATTGATCGGCTGTTCTGAAAAAAACTGTACAATTTTTTTCTTCATGGCTGTAACCAATTGCTGCTTAACAGATGTATGCACCAACACATAATCCGGCGCAATACACATTTGTCCCGCATTCGAGAACTTAGTTACAACGATCCTATTGGCAGCTACTTTGATGTTAGCTTTTTCCGTCACAACGCATGGACTCTTCCCTCCCAACTCTAAAGTCACGGGCACCAATCGCTCTGCTGCCATTTTATAAATAATCTTACCCACTGCTGTACTTCCGGTATAAAAAACATGATCAAAAGTGAAATGATGCATCATCGCCGGAATCACAGTAGCACCATCACCCGATACATACAAAACATATTCTTTAGGGAAAATCGACTCGATGATCTTTTGCATCACAGCATCGGTAGTCGGCGCAAATTCACTGGGTTTTAATACAACACAGTTACCTGCAGCAATGGCACCAATCAATGGAGTTAATAATAATTGAAAAGGATAATTCCATGGACCCATGATGAGCACTATTCCTAAAGGTTCTTTAACAACGCTACTCTTACTCGGCAAATTCAAAAGATTCGTTGATTTACGTTCCGGTTCCATCCAGGCGCTCAGCCAACTGATGGTATGATCCAGTTCACTCAAAACAAAACCATTTTCGGTAACCCAACATTCTTCCGGACTCTTCTTAAGATCACGATACAAAGCAGTATAAATTTCCTGCTCATGTGCAATGATGGCTTTTTTCAATGCCAATAATTGCTGTTTCCGAAAAGTATAAGAACGAGTGACGCCGGATGTGAAATAATGCCGCATGGCATTCAGTTGTTCAATTGATACACTAGACATAACAACAATTTAGGCAAGAATACCCGAAACCATAAATGTCTGAACAGCCTTTTTTGTAAATTGCATCTTCCCGACTCATGGGAGCATACAGCATTACTAAAAAACACAATATGGAATACAGAAGAATGGGCCGAAGTGGCTTACAGCTAAGTGTACTGAGTTATGGTAGTTGGGTAACTTTTCACAAACAGATTGATGACAGCATTGCCGATGAATTGATGGGTATTGCTTATGACAATGGCATTAATTTTTTCGATAATGCAGAAGCCTACGCATTGGGTGAAAGTGAAAAAATGATGGGAAGAATTCTGAAAAAGAAAAATTGGGACCGAACTTCTTACACAGTTTCTTCCAAAGCATTTTTCGGATGGAGAGGAAAAGAAAATAAACCCAATCAAACCGGACTCAGCCGCAAACACTTGATGGAAGCCTGTCACGAAGCTTTGCAACGTCTGCAGCTGGATTATCTGGATCTGTTTTTCTGTCACCGCCCCGATCCCCATGTGCCCATTGAAGAAGTGGTATGGACCATGCATAACCTGATTCAACAAGGAAAGATCTTATACTGGGGCACCAGTCAGTGGAGTGCCGCAGAAATTATGGAAGCGCATCGTGTTGCACAGCAATATGGACTGATCGGTCCAACCGTAGAACAGCCGCAATACAATATGTTCGAAAGATTTAAGGTTGAGCAAGATTATTTACCCGTATTCCGGAATGTGGGATTGGGTACCACCATTTGGAGTCCATTGGCAGCCGGTTTCTTGACCGGTAAATACCTCAATGGTATTCCAGAAGATTCCAGACTGGCCATTCAGGGATTTGATTGGCTGAAAGAGCGCTGGGTACAGGAAGCCAAAATTGAGAAGGTAAAGAAACTGGCATTACTGGCACAGGAAATGGGCGTAAGCTTGGCAGAACTGGCCATTGCCTGGACTATTAAAAATCCAAATGTCACCACTGCTATTCTGGGTGCTACCAAAAAACAGCAATTGGAAGAAAACCTGAAAGCTTTACAAGTATTGCCATTATTGACCCCGGAAATCATGGAGAAAATAGAACAGATCTTACAAAACAAGCCTATCCTAGACTTGGCATAAGGTTTTGAAAAACAATATATTAGAAGCGGAATGAAGGTCTTTCATTCCGCTTTTTTATGCAAGCACTAAAAAAAGTTCTACCTTCTTTCCAACCATTATCTCCTTTTCAACTCCTATAAGCGGAATTATACTTGGAACAGGAATCTACCATACAAACGGCTGTTGTGAGAAAAGCCTGCACGGGAGATGCAGCATCGCAGGCATGGCTATATCGTCAGTACTGTAAAGCCATGTACAACATCTGTATTCGCATGACCGGCAATCAGAATGATGCTGAAGACCTCTTACAGGAAGCTTTCATGATCGCATTCAAAAACCTGAGACAGTTAAAGGATCCTGTTCAATTTGGCGGGTGGCTGAAAAGAATTGTGGTGAATGAATGTATTCGTTTTTGCAAGAAAAATGTGTACTGGTCTGAATGGGATGAACAATGGGAACAAACCCTAAGCAATGAAGAACCCGAATGGTGGAAAACAGTTGATCTCAATATGGTACATCAGGAGATCAAAAGTTTACCGGATGGTTGTAGACAGGTTTTCAATTTGTATGTACTGGAAGACTATAGTCATAAAGAGATCGCCACCCATTTGGGAATTTCTGAATCCACCAGTAAGAGTCAGTACCACAGGGCCCGACAACTATTAAAAGAAAGAATCACTAAACAAATGCAGCTACATGGATAATTTTAAAAAATACCTGCAAGAAAATCGTTCTGCATTAGATGTGGAAGAGCCATCGCCTGCCATCTGGGAACGCATAGAAAGACAAGAACCCGTGAAAAAAACAAGGGTGGTTGTACTGATGACAAGATGGGTGGCAGCAGCTTGTATATTCGTACTGGCAGGAATCGGCGTATGGAGTATTGTGAATGATACAACAATACCTGAATCATCCAATCTTACCGCCGCTACTAAAACAATCACACCCGTTGAACAACCTGTTGAAACAATACCGGAGACCGAATCCATCATTACTACAAAGGAACTGTCCGCATCTGTAAAAAAAGAAGCCAAGAAAAAAGAATCCACAAATACAGCAGCAGCTAAAAGACAGGATCTGATGATCATGAACAATATTGAAAGCAGCTTCAAACAGGTTATCAATTTACAGCGTGATAAAGTAAGTACCACTCCAATGTTTGGAGAATCAAGCGACTATTTTACAGATTTTAAAATTCAGATCAACCAATTGGAAAAAGACGAAAAAAGTATCAAAGCAGAGATCGTCAAAAGAGGACTGTCTGATCAATTATTGAATCAACTTATGAATATCTATCAAATCAAACTCAATACACTCAAACAATTACAACTTGAAATGAACAAGATCAACAACCGCATCAAACAAAATCGTGCACCTGTTGATAGTGTGAAAACTTATTTCATCAATATTTAAAACCATCAATAATATGAAACGTATTGCTCAACAATGTGTACTGCTGTCGGGAATTGTAACACTATCCATCAGCGGAACTTTTGGTCAGACAGCAAGTTCTCCTGCTGCACAAAATATTAATCGATCATCAAATACCAATGTAATAAGTGTTGATAATGTAGCGACAGCCTATGGCTATGGTTTTGAGACCCGCAACATCAATCAAGAAGATCTTAAGTCTAAAGAAGTCAGCCAAGAGATCAATATGCCTAAAAGTGGTGAGATCTATATTGAAAATAATTCCAGATCTATTCAGGTAAAAACCTGGGATCAACAAAAAGTAAAAGTGGTAACCACTGCTTATTTCGAGAAAGAAAGTACACTCACAGATGCTGAATGGTTTGAGAGAATGGGCATCAGTTTAAAAGCATTGGGTTCTTCTGTAAAGATTAAATCAGGAGCAAATAGTTTCGGAACATACACTTATGCAACCGGTGGTCAAAATGTTGTAGTAGGATACCCAACCACCATTAATAAATCGGGAACAATGAGCAGATCCGGTACCGATAACAAAAGAATACTCACCATCTACGTTCCTGTCGGAAGTAAGTTGGATATTGAAACTAAATTTTCCGAATTACAATTACCGGCAAATATTGGGGAAGTATTATTGGATATTACCAATGGTAGTGTTGAAGCAGAGAACTTAAATAAACTTCGTCTTCGTTCTAAATACTCCAATGCCAATCTGCGTGATATCAAAGATGCAGAAATTGAGTTTGCAAATGGCAGATTCACTGCTAATAATATTGATGATCTTGATATAGAAAGCAAGTATTCCACCATTGAAATGGCTACTGCGAAAACGATCAAAATGGTGAGTACGAATGACGAGTTTGAAGTAGAAGATGTTACCGATATCAGAGGTCGAAAAAATTATGGCAACCTGCGCATCACCAGACTCACCGGCTCCATTGAAATGGATGGCAGCAATGCAGATGTGAAGATCAGAAATGTAGGTGCGAATGTAAAACTCATCAAAATCAATAACCGCTATGCAGATATTCGTATTCCACTACGTGATATGAAAAACTATGCGGTAGACTTTTTAGGTAGCTATTCTACTGTGTATGGCGATTTTGAAAGAAAAGCGGTTGAACCTACTGAAGAAGAGAAAAAAGAATATGCAAGTCTGATACAATCGATGATCAATACTTCAGGTACTGCTAAAATTAGCTCTGTCAATGGTATGACTGCTATCAACATACCGGCACAATCTGGTAAAGCTAGTACCCCAACGGGAACAATAGAAGCTAGAACTGTACCTATGCCGGAAATGGTAGCTACAACCGGAACAATATCCGAAGGAACTTTTTCAGGAACACTGTCACCAACCATCGCACAAGGACACCCCATGTATCGTGGTGTGAATAGTACCCCTTCGAAATTCACTGCCAATATCGGAAGCGGTTCCGGTTTGAAAGTGCAGATAAAATGCCAGAATTGTACGGTTGATTTTAAATAATATTTCAGTTTCCATATACCCGAATGAGCAGCGCCATACTGCTCATTCTTTCTTTCGAGTTTCTTCATGTGCATATAAATTTCACACAGCCGATTTTTCTCATTTGTTCACGATCGGTGCGTGCCCCGTTTCTACGGGGCACTCTTGTGAAGGTGAAAAGTGAATGGTGAATGGTGAAAATATTAACCCCTTTCACTTTTCACCTTTCACCTTTCACTTTTTCTTATCTTGCATAGTGAATAAGTAACCATGACCGAGCTGTATACGATTATATGGATTCTGCTGTCGCTGATTTTCATCGGCTTTTTTGCCGGATATGAGATCGCTTTTGTGAGTGCCAACCGATTGAGTATTGAACTCAAAAAGAAACAAGGTAAACGCAGCGGTATCATCTTATCAGATTTTGTTGACAATCCTGCAAAATTCATCGGTACCTGTTTAATCGGATTGAATACCGTACTGGTAGTATATGGCTTGCTGTTTGACGAATTCCTGAAAAGTATTGCCTGGAATCCCCTCAATGTTCAAAATGAGTTCTTAAAATTATTTATTGATACCATCATCTCCGCTTTGGTTGTGATGGTTTTTGGTGAATTCATTCCAAAAGCTATTTTCCGTGCCAAGAATGATAGCTTACTGATTTTCTTTGCCCCACTCGCAAAGTTCTTTCACACACTCTTTGAGCCTTTGACCAATTTATTCGTGAACCTCTCACAATGGATCTTGAAATACATTTTGAATGTTCGTGTGAATGATAAAACAGAAGCTTTTTCCAAAGTAGACCTGGAACATTTCTTCCAACAAACCAAAGAACAAGACGAAGACAACCAGGAATTAAATACAGAGCTTTTTGAAAACGCCCTGAGCCTGCCTACCATTAAAATCAGACAATGTCTGGTTCCACGTACAGAAATTGAGGGAGTAGACCAACGTATTTCTGTGCGAGAATTACAACATCGTTTTGTTCAATCTAAATTGAGTAAACTCATTGTTTTTGATGAGAATATCGACAATATTCTTGGTTACGTTCACCAGATAGACCTCTTTAAAAAACCACACAGTATCCAAGACATCATTCATCCTATTCTGGCTGTTCCGGAAAGCATGAGTGCTGCTGACCTGATCAATAAATTCACCAAGGAAAGAAAAAGCATTGCATGGGTTGTAGATGAGTTTGGTGGCACTGCAGGTATTGTAACCATGGAAGATCTGTTGGAAGAGATTTTTGGAGAAATACATGATGAATATGATGTAGAAGAGTTTGTAGAGAAGCAATTGGCTGATGATGAGTTCATTTTGAGCGGAAGACTGGAACTGGATTATCTCAAAGAAAAATATGAGCTCGAGTTTCCTGAAAATGAATCCGAAACGCTCAGTGGATATATCATTAATAAGCACGAATCCATTCCCAAACAAAAAGAGACCATCATTATTGACGATTATCGTTTTGATATCCTGAATGTGAGCGAAACACGTATTGATACAGTTAAGCTGAAAATATTACGCTAACACGCGAAGAGCCTATCTCGCTGTTAGTCTTGATCATCGACCACATCTTGAATCGGTGATTCAAACCCTTCACAACTGTCTCAACAAATATTCCATTGACTTATTTGTTTTTGTAGACCATTATCATTTCAGCTCAAATGAAGAAGTGGAAATGATGCAAACCGCCATGATAGAAATCGATCGTTCCGACATACTGATCGCAGAAGTATCCGTCAAAGCCATAGGGGTAGGTCTGGAAGCGGGTTATGCTGCCGCCAAAAACAAGCCTGTTTGGTACTTGAGAAATAAGGCTGCTGCTCATTCTTCTACCGTATCGGGCATCGCCAGTGAACGGATATACTACCTGGATGAGCAGGATCTCGCTCATCAACTAGACGGTATTATACATCCATATCATTGAATAGCCTATAAAATCGACGTTTTTCGTGTTCCTGTTACCCGTAACTTTGGCAACTCAAAAGCAGCGCGGATACATGGCTTTATTCAACAGAAACAGAGGACAGGAAAAAGCAGAGATGAGTTTTATTGACCATCTCGAAGAACTGAGACAGCATATCGTTCGCTCCATTATTGCTATTTTGGTAATGGCGATCGTGATCTTTATTTATCGCGATTGGGTTTTTGATAATATCATCACAGGTCCTATCAACCCTAATTTCATCAGCTATAAGGCGCTATGTGATTTTAGTCATTGGGCACATATGGGCGATGCACTGTGTATGCCACCGGTAAAAGTGGATATGCAATCCACCACTTTTGCCGGACAATTCCTCAGTAGTATTTCCATGGCACTGATTGGAGGTATTATTATTGCTTTTCCTTATATCTTCTGGGAGTTCTGGAAATTCATTAAACCCGCATTGAAAGAGAAAGAACTGAAGAATACCCGCTTCATTATTTTCTGGGTATCTTTTTTCTTCTTTTGTGGCGCAGCTTTCGGATATTTCTTACTAGGTCCATTTACGTTTAACTTTCTCGGCAGTTTTCAGTTAGGTACACAAGGACTACTCGTCACCAGACCCACATTAACAGATTATCTGGACAATCTTACCAACCTCATCCTAGGTTGTGGTATTGCATTTGAACTACCGGTGTTGGCATTTTTATTGACAAAAATCGGACTAGTCACCCCATCTTATCTTAGACGCATGCGCAAGTATGCAGCCGTAATTATATTAGTAGTTGCTGCCATCATTACGCCAAGTCCGGATTGGATGAGTCAGCTCATCGTATTCCTTCCACTATTTTTCTTATATGAAGTGAGTATCATCATTTCTGCTCGTGTATCGAAGGAGCAGGAAAGAAGAGAGCAAGAAGAGTGGAGTTAAGCGTATGATGCCTGGTCATTGTTCCGCTTATACATTTTTTAGTTTTTCGTTGGATCAATACTTTAATTTCACTGCTTAATTTTTAGTCATGAACTACGTGTTTGATGCTTCAAAACCGATTGCCATTGGTTCAGACCATGCCGGTTTTGAGTATAAAGAAGCCATCAAAAAATGGCTGACGGATAAAGGATATACCGTAAAAGATTTTGGAGCACCTTCTCTTGATTCGGTAGACTACCCCGATTTCGCCCATCCAACTGCTGCCAGTGTAGAGAATGGCGAAGCAGCGTTTGGTATTCTGTTTTGTGGCAGTGCCAACGGTGTAGCGATTACTGCCAACAAACATCAAGGTATTCGCGCCGGATTAAGCTGGCAAAATGATGTGGCTTCATTGATTCGTTTACACAATGATGCTAACCTCATCTGTATACCTGCCAGATTTGTTGCTTTACCACTTGCGCAACAAATGATTGAAATATTCATGACCACTGCTTTTGAAGGTGGACGTCATGCTACAAGAGTCAACAAAATTGCCTGTTCATAATGTTGTAAAGAAAATTTCCCGCTACGCACTTAACCGGATTTAAAAACCCAGATAATCCAATTTCATAAAAAAAATTATTACTTACCTTACGGCGCCACCACCATATGTTGTGATGGCTCTTTCATTTAAAATCAATTTATGAGAATCATTCTTTTATCAGCATTACTGCTATCTGCAGCCACAGGTATGGCGCAGAAAGGAGATCCTGCCACTTATGCCAGCACCATTACAGCTGTTGACCTTAAAAAACACCTCACTATTGTAGCCGGACCTGAAATGGAGGGTCGCGAAGCTGCCAGTGAAGGTGAAAGAAAAGCAGCTGCTTATCTGGAAAGTCAGTATAAAAAACTAGGACTAAAACCGGGTAATGGTAATAGTTACCTACAACCATTTACATTATTCCAATCTGAGTTAACAGAGACTGGATTGTCTGTAAATGGCCGTTCATTTCAGTTAGACAAAGACTATTCATTATCTGTAGCGATGGTACCCAATGGTAAATCCATGATCAATGAAGTAGTATTTGCTGGATATGGCCTTAGTGATTCCAGCAGAAATGATTATGCAAATCTTGATGTGAAAGGTAAATTGGTACTGATATTAGAAGGTTTACCAGGAAATGCCACTGTTACAAATCCTAGAGGTCCGGGTTCTTCGTTTGCAAAAATGACTATAGCCAGATCAAAGGGTGCAAGCGGTGTTTTAGTTGTATCTAAAAACTTCCCTAGAACAAACCCAAGTCAGTTAAAAGGCGGTTTGTCTATCAGCAAACCTACTATCGATGTAACTTTTACATCCATCACTATTTCAGAAGAGATTGCATCAGCTTTATTGGGCCGTACAGCTAAACTGAGCATGCAGCAAATATCTGAATTGAATAAAGGTGTTTATCGTTCTGAGTTATCAATCAAAGCAGATAAAAAAATCAATGAGCTACAAAGTGCCAATGTAATAGCAGTATTACCCGGTACCGATAAAGCAGATGAATATGTTTTCATTACCAGCCACTACGATCATGAAGGTATTATAAACGGACAGATCTATTATGGTGCAGATGATGATGGCTCTGGAACAGTGAGTGTACTTGAAATTGCTGAAGCATTTGTCAACGCCAAAAAGAAAGGAGAAGGTCCTAGAAGAACCATTGTATTCATGAATGTATCCGGTGAAGAAAAAGGATTATTGGGTTCTCGTTATTATTCAGAACATCCGATTTATCCATTGGACAAAACCACTGTTGATCTGAACATTGATATGGTGGGAAGAATTGATCCTACGTATAAAGGTGATTCTATGAACTATGTATATGTAATTGGTGATGATAAACTGAGTAGCGACTTAACACCTATTACCAATGAAGTAAATCAGAAATACTTTAAGATGGAATTGGACAGAAGATTCAATGATCCAAATGATACCAATCGTTTTTATTACAGAAGCGATCATTACAATTTTGCTGCAAAAGGCGTTCCCATTATTTTCTATTTCAATGGTACACACCGCGATTACCACAGACCTACCGATACGGTTGATAAAATCAATTTTGATCTGATGGAAAAAAGAGTTCGACTCATTTACCATACGGCCTGGGTCATTGCACAAAAAGATACGATGCTGAAAAGAGATATTCCACTGAATATGCCTCCACGCTAAAACAAAAAAGCTCCGAATTAAATTCGGAGCTTTTTTGTTTTACACGATTACTAGAAATTATACTTTATTATTTTATAAATTTAATACTTGAAGGTTTTAAGTAATTTGTATTTTATTTGAAAAAATAGTCGAGTTATGAAAATCACAATACTAGGACAAGGATTTGAAAAAGAATCCGAGAATTCTGTTGGAAATTATTTAATGAAATTTTTAAAGGATAAAAATTTTCATAGCTTTTATGCGATTACCGCTTTTACAAGTTTCGCAGGTGTTACTGGTATTCAAAAACACTTGGAAAATGGGAAACATCTGAAAAACGTAACAATTATTACTGGCGTAGACCAAAAAGGTACATCGGAAGAGGCCTTAAGAGCATTACTTAAACTTAATATCAATTCTTATGTATTTTTTGTCCCACCACCATCACCAATTTTTCACCCGAAAATTTATTTATTTGAAGGCCAAAAAAAATCAGAATTAATAATTGGCTCTTCGAATCTTACTGTTAATGGCCTTTTCACTAATCTCGAAGCCTCAATTCTACTAAGTATTTCGAATCAAAAAGTTAGTGACAAAAAAACTTTAGAAAGATTGAAACAGTATTTCACTGGTCTTTTTGATTATAGTGACCCTAATTTAAAACCTTTAACAAATGAATTAATTACTGATTTAGTTAATGCTAAAATCGTACCCACAGAAACAGAAAGAAAGGAACTTCAAGACAAAAGAGAAGACTCGGATACGGTTGATACAAAAGCTATACTTTCTAAGATTTTTCCAAAAAGAACAAGTGCTAAAATCCCAAGAGATTTTCGGAGTATAAAAAAAGATATTATTAAAAAATCAGTACCCCCTTCCATACTCAAAGGACTAACTCTTTTATGGGAAAGCGGTCCACTAACTGAAAGGGATTTGAATATTCCTAAAGGACCTAACACGAATCCCACAGGATCAATGCTTTTTAAGAAAGGAAGAACTGATGCTATTGACCAAAGACACTACTTTCGTGATGTAGTTTTTGCTTCATTAAAATGGGTTTTCGATACACGAAAAGGCTCTTCACATTTAGAAAAAGCTGCTGGTTTATTTAGATTGGAGGTCTTGGGAAAAGACTATGGAACTTTCGCATTAACACTAACACATAATCCCAAAACCGATACCCAGTCTTATTTTCAAAAGAATTCAATGACTTCAATTAGCTGGGGTGACGCAAAACCTATTATAGCAAAGAAAAAACTTATTGGAAGAAGTGCAAAACTGTACAGAAGTTTCCCCAATAATGGCGAATATGTACTTATTATCAGTTAACTAGTTTTCATCTTCACAACTGTTAATAATTCATTATAAAAAAGATTTTTTAATAGGTGCCCACTACTTATTTTTGGACTGAAGTAGTCCAAAATGATATTTGAAAAAACCTTTGGTGAAACTGTCAGAAAGCTTAGAGAAGAAAGACAACTTACTTTACGAGAAGTAGCAGATGCATTAGCAATTGACATCTCTATGCTTAGTAAGGTTGAGAAAAATAATCGCAAGCCAACTAAACAATTAATATCAAAATTTGCTGAATATTTCGATGTTAGCACCAAAGATCTGATTATCGCTTTCTTAAGTGACGAAATTGCTTATCAAGTTTTAGAAGACTTAGATTTATCAAATAAAATATTTAAAGCTGCGGAAGGGAAAGTGAACTATCTAAAAAATAAAAAGAAGTCAAGAGTATGAAGCTAATAACGCAAGCATCAGCAGAAAAATTGAGAGGTGGATTTTATACTCCAGAGCCTATTGCGGAGTTTATATTAAAATGGGGCATTAATGGAAGTAAAAACTATGATATTCTTGAGCCAAGTTGTGGTGATGGTGTTTTTTTAGAACAACTTCAAAAACATAAATTAAAATATAAATCAGTTACAGCGATTGAGCTCGACAGGCAAGAAGCCCAAAAAGCTGATAAAATAAAGCTAAAAAATAAACAATTAATAAATACAGATTTTCATAAATTCTGCAATAATACTTTAGAAAGATTTGACTTAATAGTAGGTAACCCTCCATATATACGTTATCAATTTTTTGATAAGTTTCAGCAAATAGCTGCAGCAGATATTTTCATCAAAGCTGGTTTAACATATTCTAAGCTAACTAATGCTTGGGTTTCATTTGTAGTTGGATCATCACTTCTACTTAAAGAAAATGGAGGTAAAATAGGCTTTGTTTTACCTGCCGAAATTCTTCAAGTTTCTTTCGCCCAGCAACTCAGGCATTTCATTTCGAGTTTTTATAATAAAATAAACATTATTTCTTTTGAAAAATTAGTATTCCCTGATATTCAACAAGAAGTAGTTTTATTGTTATGTGAAAAGAACAATAGCAAGAACCATAACATTGAGCATATTGAATTACATGATGCAAGTGAACTAGCGTTTTTGGATGTTGCAAGACTGAAAAGCCCTCGTAAGAGAATTGATTTTAAAAGTAATAAATGGACATTCTATTTTTTAGATCAAGAAGAAATTGATTTTCTTGAGAATATCTCTATTAAGCGAAATATTCCTACACTTGGAAAATTTGCAAATGTTGAAGTCGGAATAACTACAGGTTCAAATGATTTTTTTACTGTGCCGCTAACAACTGTTGAGGAATATGATTTGCACAATTATGCTAAGCCGATGGTTGGGAGAAGCGTCCAAGTAAATAGCATAATATTTACTGAGAAAGACTGGGAAAAAAATAAATTTTCAAAAGCAAAGGCTCATCTCTTAGTATTCCCAGAAAGCAAACTATTAAATAAAAAAAATGGGGCTGTAAGGTATATTTCTCATGGAGAATCAATTGGTATTAACAAAGGCTACAAAACAAGTATTCGTGATGATTGGTTTGTAGTGCCTTCTCTAAAAATTTCTGACGCCCTTTTTATAAGGCGAAATAATTTATATCCACGATTGATCATAAATCAAGCTAAGGCATATACAACTGATACAATGCATAGAGTATTTCTGAAGCCAGGAACCGAACTCAATGCATTTACCGCAAGTTATTATAACTCGCTTTCATTAGCATTTGCAGAAGTTTGTGGTCGTAGCCATGGAGGCGGGGTACTAGAATTGATGCCCAATGAAGCCGAGAAAATCCTTCTCCCTTATCATAAGGCTAATAGCTATCTGCTTAAAAAAATTGATACCCTAATTAGAAAAAAAGCTTCCATTGATGATATAGTCAAAATGACAAATCAATCAATATTAAAAGATCATTATGGTATGAGTGAAAAAGAAATTAAAATTGCTCATACAATTTGGAAAAAATTGTCCACTAGACGGTTAAATAGGAGCAAATGATTTTATTCCGAAATACCTCTTCTAACAAAAAATATAAGTTATAAGCAACACTTTACCTCAGTGAGTTAAAAAACTACACCAGATTACCTCTTAACAATAATGGTAATCCTGAATTATCTTACCACCCTAACAAATACGCAAAGATCAAAGGCGCTACAATCGTAGCATCACTCTCTACAATATATTTAGGCGTATGGATATCTAATTTACCCCAGGTAATCTTTTCATTCGGTACCGCACCGGAATAAGAACCATAAGAAGTAGTGGAATCACTGATCTGACAGAAATAACTCCAGAAAGGAACATCATGCCATTCCAGATCTTGGTACATCATTGGCACTACGCAAATCGGGAAATCACCTGCAATACCACCACCGATCTGGAAGAATCCAACACCTTTACCACCACTGTTCTGACGATACCAATCGGCCAACCATACCATGTATTCGATACCACTTTTTACTGTGCTCGCTTTTAATTCGTTTTTGATTACATAGCTGGCAAAGATGTTACCGGTAGTACTGTCTTCCCAACCCGGCACCACGATCGGCAGATTTTTTTCAGCAGCAGCTACAATCCAGCTGTTCTTAGGATCAATTTCATAGTATTGTTTCAGATCACCACTCAATACTGTTTTGTATAAAAATTCATGTGGAAAATAACGCTCACCTTTTGCTTCAGCATCTTGCCATTGTTTCAATAAGTGCTTTTGTAATCTTCTGAATGCTTCTTCCTCAGGAATACAAGTATCTGTTACACGATTGTAATGGTTCTCTAATAAATCCCACTCATCTTGAGGAGTAAGATCTCTGTAATTAGGCACTCTTTTATAATGACTATGTGCCACCAGATTCATCACATCTTCTTCCAAATTGGCACCGGTACAACTGATGATGGCCACTTTATCTTGACGAATCATTTCTGCCAGACTAATCCCCAGTTCAGCAGTACTCATGGCGCCTGCCAAGCTTACCAGCATTTTTCCGCCTTCCAGCAAATGGGTTTCATATCCTTTTGCTGCATCAACCAATGCAGCGGCATTGAAATGTCTGTAATGATGCATAATAAACTGAGAAACAGGCCCTTTCGTCATATTCGGTGATTTTGAGGGGCAAAAGTAAATTTTTTAAACGGTTCGGGAAAGTGCAATTAAAATAAAAAAGCCCCCCAGCCTATTGACCGGGAGGACTTCCGATTAACCAAACCAACTTATTTACTCTTCTCAAAAATGGTCACATTGCCGTACAATGAAACTTCCAGAATCTTACGGTCTGCGTCATTTTCTAAGGAAACAAAATATTTTCTTTCGCCATTGAATTCAAATTCAATCGTTTCAGTGACTTTGTATTTACCATAACTTTTTCTGATCTTTTGAATGGCGTTCAATGGTAAACGTTTCAGATCTGTTTTTCTTGAAGTGCCAATCATATCTCCTGAGGCATTGAAGAAAGCTTCTACCTGCTCTCCTTCAATCGTGAATTTTGCCTTGCTATAATCTTCAGTAACTGTCCAGTTAACATCCGTAGCATCAGTAAATTGCACTTGAAATGCAGTCAATACGCGGTAACTAACTTTGCTTACATCTGAAGCAAATACTTGACTGCCAATCATAGCAGCAATCAAAGTGGTTAAAAAAATCTTTTTCATGTTTTCTGTTTTTTAAGTTTAAGTATGATGATGTATATCTTTCGGTTGACAAATCAAAACTAGTGCTTACAATACCCGACATCCATTCTTTATGACCAATGCGATCAGAAGATTACTTCAGTATTATGAGCGGTGTTAATGACTATGTTAACAGGAGTTAATAGACAGCTGAAACCCTTATCAACATTGCATTTCAAAAAGTTTCATAATAAAAAGATAAAGGCGTTATGGTGTGGTTAATTTTTAGAAGTGGTGAACCAATACTTAGATGACAAAGCTGTTGTATCTTTAAGCAAAGCCTTACCATGAGACGAGTTTTTACATCCCCGCTTCTGGCAGTGGTTATTTTAGCATTGCCATTTCTGTATCTGGGTATACAATACGCAAGCTTACCCGATACCGTACCTGTACATTTCAATGCAGAAGGAGTAGCTGATGGATTTGGATCAAAATCTTCCTTATGGCTACACACCTGTATTATCTCTGTAGTTGCCTTAAGCACTTATTTACTCATCAGCAACCTACATAAAATTGATCCGAAAAAAACAGCCAAAACCTCTGCTGCTACCTTGCATCTTATAGCGATTGTTATTGTATTGTTTCTTTCCGTGATCAATATCAGCATTACATATAGTGCTGTCAACTATCCTGCTAGTTTTAATCTTACAACAGTTGTTCTATTCGCTGTTGGACTTTTATTATCGTTTATAGGCTATCAGATGCGTACGATACAACCCAATTATTTTATTGGTTTACGATTACCCTGGACATTAGAAGATGATGACAATTGGAACGCTACACATCGGTTGGCTGCTCAACTTTGGATTCCCGGTGGATTGATCATTGCCATTATTGCCTGGTTATTGCCTTTTTTTAGTGCATTTATCACCACCATCATCATCACAATCATCATGATCATCATTCCGGCTATATTTTCTTACCGCTTTTTCAGAAAAAAACAGGCATGAATTATCTCGCACATGCTTTTTTATCTTTTAATAAACCGGGATTGCTGATCGGTAATATGATCAGCGATTTTGTCAAGGGAAAAAAACAGTTTGACTATACACCCGATATTCAAAAAGGCATCAGGCTGCACAGAATGATCGATACATTCACTGATGCACACGAGGCCACACAAGCAGCAAAACAACTATTAAAACCTGCTGTGGGTCCTTATGCAGGTGCTTTTATAGATGTAGTTTACGATCACTTTTTAGCCATCGATACAAATATGTTATCCGATCAGGAATGGAAAGCATTTGCAGAACAGACTTATGCTACTTTACATGCACATGAATCATTGTTACCGGAAAAGTTTGCCAGAATGCTTCCTTATATGAGCAGTCAGAACTGGTTATACAATTACCGTCACAAATGGGGGATCCAAAAAAGTTTTGAGGGGGTGGTACGAAGAGCCTCATATCTGGAAGATAGTACTGCTGCCTATCGGTTATTTGAAGATCATTACACGATTCTACAGGAAGCATACCATACATTTTTCCCTGATGTTAAAAAAATGGCTACTGCCTTTTCAAACACTTTGTGAAACGCTTATGCAGCTATCTTTGCCAAAAAATAAATACCACATGAAGTTTCTATTGCTGAGTATTTCATTACTAGTCAACTTTTGCATGTTCGCCCAACAAAAACCGACAGATCTGGATAAGTCGCCCATGGATATGAGCTACTGGCCTGCTAACTACCCCATTCTTAAACTCAGTGGTAAAGCAAAAGATGCTCCTATTGCACGTGTTATTTATGGCAGACCTTTAAAAAGCGGACGCGATATTTTTGGAGGTATCATCAAGTACAATGAAATATGGAGACTAGGTGCCAATGAAGCTTCAGAAGTAGAGTTTTTCAAGAATATACGTATCGACGGTAAATTGGTACCCAAGGGAAGATATACTTTGTATTGTGTACCAACAGAAGATAAATGGACCATGATCTTGAATAAAGACAATTTCTGTTGGGGTAATTTTAATTATGACGCAAAAAAAGACTTATTGAGAACAGAGATTGATATCGCCAGAAACAATGAAACCGTTGAAGCATTCACCATTTATTTTGAAGAAACCAAAAACAACGGTGCCCAAATGATTATTTTATGGGATGATCTAAAAGCAATATTACCCATGACCTTTATCGAAGATGCACCCGTAAAAACTACTAAAAAGAATTAAACCATCCCTTGTATGAAACTTGCTACAAAATATATACATGCCGGTACAGAACCCGATCCATCTACCGGTGCGATTATGACACCTATTTATCAAACTTCTACTTATGTGCAGGAAGCACCCGGAGTAAATAAAGGTTTTGAATATGCCAGAAGTCAGAATCCTACCCGAAAAGCATTAGAAGAAGCATACGCGCAAATCGAAAATGGAAAATACGGACTGGCATTTAGCAGTGGTGTAGCAGCTACCGATGCCGTCATTAAACTCTTATCGCCCGGCGATGAAGTGATTGCAGCCAATGATATGTATGGTGGTACTTATCGCTTATTCACCAAAGTGTTTGAGAAATTTGGTATTCAGTTCAAGTATGTAGATACAACCAATACTGAAAATGTAGCGGCAGCCATCTCAGCAAACACAAAACTTATCTGGATTGAAACACCTACCAATCCACTGATGAATATCACAGATATTGCTGCAGTGGCAGCCATTTCAAAAAAAGCAGGGGCATTGCTTTGTGTTGACAACACTTTTGCTTCCCCCTATTTACAAAATCCTTTAGACCTGGGTGCAGATATCGTGATGCATTCTGCTACCAAATACCTGGGTGGACATAGTGATGTGATTCAAGGATGTTTAATAATGAATGATGCGGATCTGCGTGAAAAATTATACTTCATTCAAAAAAGTTGCGGTGCTGTTCCCGGACCGATGGATTGTTTTTTGGTGTTGAGAGGTATTAAAACCTTGCATGTTAGAATGCAGCGCCATTGTGAGAACGGAGAAAAGATGGCTAATTTTCTACGCACTCATCCAAAAGTACAACAAGTGTATTGGTGTGGCTTTACAGATCATCCCGGTTATGCCGTTGCCAGTCAACAAATGCGTGGCTTTGGTGGTATGATGAGCTTCACTTTAAAAGATGATAGTGTTGAGAATGCCAAACGTGTATTATCATCAACCCATGTATTTGCACTCGCAGAAAGTTTGGGTGGTGTTGAATCACTCATCAACCATCCGGCATCTATGACACACGCTTCTATTCCAAGAGAAGAAAGAATTAAAAATGGATTGAGTGATAGTTTGATCAGACTCAGTGTAGGTATTGAAGATATCGATGATTTGATCGCTGATATTGATCAGGCCATCGGATGATTTTCGTTGGATACAATTTCACAAAAAAGAAGCCGTCTCAATAACATAATTGAGGCGGTTTCTTTTTTATTTGATCCTTAATAATTTTTCAATCGCTTTATCCAAAGTGGCTTCTTGTTTAGCAAAACAAAAACGAATGACTTTATCATCTTTCCCATCTTTATAGAATGCAGAAACAGGTATGGTAGCTACGCCATATTCAGTTGTTAGTCGCTTGGCAAAGACCATATCCGGTTCATCACTGATAGCTGCATAACTGTAACACTCAAAATAACTTCCATGAGATGGAATACATTGAAAAGGGGTTTGTTCCATTTGTTTTCTGAAATAATCTCTTTTCAGCTGTATCTGAGCACCCAATTCCAGATAAGCCTGCGCATCATCCAAGTAAGTAGCCAGTGCAACTTGTTTAGGTGTATCACAAGTAAAACAATTGAACTGATGCACTTTTCGAAACTCTTTCATCAATTCAGATGAACTGATACAATAACCTAATTTCCATCCCGTACAGTGATAGGTTTTACCAAAAGAAAAACATACAAAGCTGCGTTTCAATAATTCAGGATAACGAAGAATGCTTTGATGTGTGAGTCCATCAAAGATCAAATGCTCATACACTTCATCACTCAGAATAATGATATTCGTTCCTTCTACCAAACTGGCTAAAGCTTGCATATCAGCAGCAGATAAAACAGCGCCGGTAGGATTATGCGGTGAGTTGATCATGATCATCCTTGTTCTGCTCGTGATCTTTTGTTTGACCTCCTCCCAAGGAATACTATAATCTGGATAATTCAAAGCGATGCGAACGGCAACTGCCCCATTGATCTCAATATTCGGAATATAACTATCGTATGCCGGTTCAAATACAATCACTTCATCACCGGGTTGTAAAACGGCTGTCAATGCAGTATAGATGGCATAAGTGCCACCGGGAGTAATGGTGATATCTGTTTCTGCATCCACAGCAGTAGCATACAGTTGCTGCACTTTTGCTACCAGTTTTTGACGCAATAACGGATAACCATTCATATGCACATATTGATTGGCGCCATCACGCATGGCTTTGGCTACCAGCTCATGCAGTGTTGGGTTCATGGGGAAGTCAGGAAATCCTTGTCCGAGATTCACCGCATTATACTGCGCTGCCAGCTGACTCATCACAGTAAAAATGGTAGTCCCTACATCCGGTAGTTTAGAAAGGATCGATACAGACACGTTGAATAATTTATTCCGGCAATTTACGAACGGAAATGCATTCGCCGTTGATCATTCATTCAACTGATACTGTTTAATATTGAAATCAAAAAGAGTTACGGGGTAATTTGATTGGCCAGTCTTTTCAATTCAATCTCAGCCAACTTAGCCGTATAATTCAGGTTCAACAATCGGAAACCCGATGTTTCAAAACTTTGTTGTGCCTGTCTAACATCAATGATGGTAGCCTGATTGAGTTCAAAGCGTTTTAAAACGAGGTCAACCAATTGCATGGAGAGTTTATAATTTTCAACCTCTGTTTCCAATTGTTGCAGCGCATTTTTATATGCCTGATAGGTTCTAACAGCGCCTGTTTCCAAGGTTTGCACCAATGTTTCTTTTTGTAGCACAGCATTTTTTGAATTGATCTCTGCTACTTGTTGCTGACGCTTGAATGCCGTACCATTATAAATGGGAATACTCAGGTTCAAACTAATAAACGGACCATAACTCTGGTTCTGCAAAATGAAACCTGCACCACTTCTTGTATTGTTGAAATTATATCCGGTATTGGCGCGAAGAGTAGGCATACCCAATGCTTCTGTTTCTTTTTCAATCAGTTCATTGATCTTGATCTGTTCATTTGCACTCAATAACTGCGGATTGTCTTTCAACTTGGTACGAATATTTTCCAATGAAAGGTTACGCTCAACGATGATGGTATCCTGAATGGTAATGGTGGAATCCGGATTGAGGAATAATAAATTCAGCAAATCGGTTTTGCCTTGTTGTATCACCAATGCTTGCTGCTGTTTCAATTGTACTTGTGCGTTCAAATCCAATCTGGCCTGGAAAATATCGGCGTTATTGGATAATCCGGCTTCTTTGCGAGCCATTAGGATATCCAATCTTTTTTGAAACACATCAATGGATTGTTCAATGGTTTTAATAAACTCCTGTTGACGAACCACATCATAATAACGGGTGGCTACGGCTGCCATGGTATTTTGAATCTGAGCATCCAACAGGTAACGGTTTTGGATCACCAATTCATTCAAACGCTTTTTAGTAGTGACCACCCGATAGCCATTGGATAAAAGAATGGTACCGGTAACACCCACACTCAGGTTATTCGAGCTAACATTGTTACGAGTTGTATTTCTAGATGGATCCGGAAATTTTTGGTTGATGGAAACGATCTGTTCATTGTCATTGGCGGTTGCTGTAACCGTAGGCAATGCACCGGCAACACCCGGATGATTATTGATGGTGCTGATCTCTACATTATTCTTAGCCAATTGAATATCGAGGCTATTCTTCAGTGCAAGATTGATGGCATCTGAAAGTGTAAGGCGACCTTGTGATAGCGCCATTCCTGCATTCAGACAACAAACGAGTATCAATAGTTTTTTCATTGGAGTGAAATTACCAACAGCATTCAACAATAACCCTTGTTTTTACACCAACGGGCGATCAGCTTACAAAAGTGCCTACATTCATCCCTTCAACCACTTTCAGCAGGTTTCCGGGTTTGTTCATATCAAACACAATAATGGGGAGTTTGTTTTCCATGCAAAGGGTGAAAGCCGTCATATCCATCACTTTCAGGTTATTGGTGATACATTCCTGAAAACTGATTTTATCATATTTAGTGGCAGTAGGATCTTTCTCCGGATCCGCTGTATATACGCCATCAACACGGGTACCCTTTAAAATCACATCTGCTTTCATCTCAATGGCACGAAGAGAACCTGCTGTATCTGTTGTGAAATAAGGATTACCGGTACCTGCTCCAAAAATCACCACCCTTCCTTTCTCCAAATGACGCAAAGCTTTTCTGCGGATATAAGGCTCAGCTACCTGCTCCATATTGATGGCACTTTGTAAACGGGTATACACGCCAATCTTCTCCAACATCGCCTGCATCGCCATGGCATTGATCACCGTAGCCAGCATACCCATATAATCGCCATGTGCTCGCTCAATACCACTCTCTGCCTCATTCATGCCTCGATAAATATTTCCTCCACCAATCACAATCGCTACCTGAACCCCTAAATTGGTCACGAGTTTGATATCGTGCGCATATTGTTCAATGATCTGCGGGTTGAATGGATCACCATTTTTTTGATCGCCTAATAAGGCTTCACCCGATAACTTGAGGAGGATTCTTTTGAACTTAGGAAGCATGGGAATGATTTGTTTGCAAATAACCTGAATTTTTGGTCAAATGCCAAATGAGAGAATGGCGGATGTCTGATGTCTGATGTCTGATTTGATTAGCAGAAGATTAGCGATGAGCTGCAGGCTGCACGCTACAGGCTACAAGGGGTTTGATGAATTCCCTCATGCGTCTCTGAGGTAATAGTCCTTAAGACTCCTGTGTCGAACAAATAAACCATACCCCATGAACTATAACCTATGAGCCATCAGCTACCAGCAAATCCGCCATTTCTATGGAGTGCTTCAATGAGTTGAGATCATTCCAGTCGCTATGCGCAACAATGATGTGTTTGGGAGACGGGTATTTTTGTTGTACTCTTTTTAAGGTGTTGGCATATTCTTTCACATTACCATCTCCTAAAAATCCTAGATTGGTATCCGAAGCACCTTTGATCAAACATCCGCCATACAATACTTTCTCTGTGGGAAACCAAATCACAATATTATCTTCCGTATGACCCGGACCCGGATAAAATATTTCAAATCGGTAATTCCCAACCTGAAACAAAGTGTCTTTATTCATGAGAAAAGCAGCTCGCTTCGCAGCATTCTTTTTACTCAGTTCATCTGTTTTTCGAGTAGTATAAGTCTTGATACCTTTTTGATGATAATATTCCAATCCCGCTGTTTTATCGCTATGCCAATGGGTAGCAAAAGCCATGATGACGGGTTGATGATGTCTGGCTTGTATGCTGTCTAACAAAGGCTGAAACTGCGTAGTATCCCAAGGTGTATCAAACATGACCACACCATCCTTTGTAACCACATACATTCCATTCGCAGGTACTTGTGTATTTTGATAAGTATTGTACGTGGTGTAGATATAAAAAATATTTGTAAGTGCTGTGATCTTGAGTTTGGGGTTTGTTGATTGTGCAATCAACGGTGTGATTAAAAAAAGAAAGCCAAAAGACAATAATAATTTACGCATAAAATAGATAATGAGGATTTGAAGCAATATACCCATTTACAGTCATCCTAAGGAGCGTTTATAGCATCATCCGAAACTTTTGGAAAGTTTTAGAACTTTCCAAAAGTTCATCTGTACCCTTCGTCGTCATTTCCGACTCTCGTCGGAAGACTCCTTAGGGTGACAACTTTATCTTATATAACAACTCCTTACTTATATTTGGAATATGATAACCTGTTTAGGATATTATGATTCAATAAAACAATCCAATACTATGAATCTACTTTCAGTTCTTCGATCCGGTTTTTGTATAGCAGCCATGCTCATAACACAGGATACCATTGCGCAGATGACTACGCAATTCCTTGAACCCAATATATCCATCACCTATGATACCACCCGATTCAAACCCTACAAGCGTGATATTTTTACCTTTCGGGTGCAGGGCGAACAGACTGAAATAAAATTGAGTCCCGGACTTTCGGAAAAAGCCCCTTCACTTGATAATAAAAAAACAACCAATCTTTCTGAACTGGAAGACTACTATAAAAATACAATAGACAGACTAAAAAAGGATCCCGGCTCCTTTTCTTTATCGGGCAATCCAGTGATTGAATATGAGCGAAAACCCTTAAAAATGGGATCGTTTCGAGGTTTTAGTTTTGTTGAGGAAGGTAAGAGTGATAAAAAACGTTATGCGCAGATATTTGCAAGTCATCTGTCTGCCAACGATTACACATCCATTCACTTACGCTCATTTGAGCAGAAACCGGTGGACATTCAATATCAAATACTGACCGAATTCCTAAAAGGTTTTAAATCCTATTCAGCAGCAGAATTAGCTACACATGAAGCAGATATCCGAAAGAAATATACCGTAGTGGTGAGTAAGGCGGAGACTGTTCCGGCTTCATTACAGCAACGTGCAAAAGAATATATTGCCCTCGTACGCACCAAAGAGCCGATGCAAGACAAGATCAAAGAAGTATACATATCTGTTGATGGCTACGCAGAAGTTTTTTCGCCCAATGAAAAAGGTGAAATCTATATCGCCACGAAAAGTAATAAAAAAGGAATGATAGAAAGAACAGGTAGACTGATCGTCATTTCACCCATCGGTAAACACATCAGTATTCCATTTAGCTTTCAATATGAACAGCAATGATCTTGTACCGATATCACTTGGAATATACTATTGCGCATAGATTCTAGTCCCCCATTTCCAGCAGAATAAACCCTGAAAAAACAGGAATACCATTAATGATATTAGTGTAGGTATTGCTTTTCTGCAGGGTGTACTTTCTAGACTCTACCACTCATCTTCAAAAGATGCAGCTTCCCACGATCGTCTCCCGAGGTAAGAGGGGGACGTTGCGGAGAACTTCTTTTTTGGATCGGGGTGACATTCCGGTATCACCCCGTTACAAGTCCGTTATAAGTCCGTTATAAGTCCGTTATCGGTCCGTATTCCAAGCGGTATTCATTCGAGTTTCATTTGATATTCATCCGCCCTCCATTCGTATTATATCAACCCTCCCCCTAGGTATCAGCTTATCGCCCCCTTATCTATCTAAGGTCGTTCATTATGATTGCTTGGGGTTTTGCCAAAGAAAACCCCAAGAAGACCCGAAAGAAGTACGGCATATGTAATACGTAAGTGCGCTAATGAGTAAAAACGATTTGTTCATACACCCGTCACCCTTCGTCGGCGACGAAGGGTTCCCAATCTCGTAACTACCTACCCCGTATTGCCACTACTTTTGCAACCACATCCATTGAGCCACAAGAAATTACATATCGCCTTGGTAGGTAACCCGAATAGCGGGAAGAGTTCGCTCTTCAACAGCCTTACCGGATTGAACCAGAAAGTGGGCAACTTTCCCGGTGTTACCGTTGACAAAAAGACCGGCAGCACCCGTTTGGATGACCGCACCGAAGCTGAACTCATTGACCTGCCCGGTACATATAGTCTGTATCCGCGCAGGGCCGATGAATGGGTGGCGTACAAGGTGCTCATGGGCGCCGATACCGATCTGAAAGCTGATGTAGTATTGCTCGTGGCCGATGCCAGCAACCTCAAACGCAACCTGCTCTTCTGTAGTCAGATGATTGATCTGAAGATTCCGGTAGTGATGGCACTCACCATGAATGATATCGCTTCCAAAAAAGGTATCAAGATCGATATCAGTGGACTAGAAGCCGATCTCGGTATTCCCGTTGTGGCAGTGAACCCCAGAAAAAACAAAGGTCTCAACGAACTCAAGAAAGTATTGGCACAGGTATCCAGACTGGGTAACAGTGCCGTACCTCGTGATTTCATCGACAATAAAAAACTGGCAGCGCCATCCATCGATGCCATTCAACAACTCGATGGCTCTTTGAGTGATTATGCTGCTGTACATTATCTCATCAACCACGAAAGTTTTCCACTCAGCGAAACTGTTCAGCAAAAAATAGAACAGATAGAGATCGATCATAAATTCAATCCTACCAAAACACAGGCTGAAGAAATCATGCATCGATACACACGTATCCGCCAGATCATGCAGCAAAATGTATTGGAGCCCGGACCGCTTGAGAAAAAACTCTTTACCGATAAATTAGACAACCTACTTCTACATCATACCTGGGGTTATGTGATCTTGTTATCCGTTCTCTTTCTCTTGTTCCAAAGTATTTTCTGGCTCGCCGCATTTCCGATGGATGGTATTGAATGGGGCTTTGCTGAGATCAGCGGATGGTTGGGTACGCATCTTCCTTCCGGCTGGTGGAGTGATCTCATCATCAATGGACTGGTAGCCGGTTTGAGCGGCATCCTGGTTTTCGTTCCACAGATCATGAT
Source organism: Sediminibacterium sp. (assembly GCF_051861365.1). Lineage (NCBI taxonomy): Bacteria > Pseudomonadati > Bacteroidota > Chitinophagia > Chitinophagales > Chitinophagaceae > Sediminibacterium > Sediminibacterium sp. The sequence continues at coordinate 52,105 of NZ_JBHYCW010000016.1, forward strand.
CCTTTTCGGATTGATCACCATTCTCGAAGACACCGGTTATATGGCGCGCATCAGTTTCCTCAGTGATAGACTCATGCGTAAAGTTGGATTGAACGGTAAAAGCGTGATGCCCATGGTGAGTGGTTTTGCTTGCGCTGTTCCTGCCATCATGAGTGCTCGTAATATCGAGAACAGAAAAGAACGTTTGCTCACCATCATGGTTACACCACTCATGAGTTGTAGTGCACGTTTACCGGTATACACGATTTTGATTTCTTTGGTGATTGATGATACTTATTATTTGGGCTTTCTCAGTTTACAAGGTTTGGTGATGATGGCACTCTACTTACTCGGTACAGTGATGGCACTCATCGTGAGTTATGTGATGAAGTGGTTCATCAAGATCAGTGAGAAAAGTTTCTTCATCCTCGAACTCCCCATCTACCGTGCCCCTCGTTGGAAAAATGTAGTCATCACCATGGTAGAGAAAGCACGCATCTTCGTTACCGATGCGGGTAAAGTCATCATGGTCATCAGCTTATTGCTGTGGTTCTTGAGTAGTTATGGTCCGGGGGACAGAATGGAAAAAACGGAGACAAAATATGTAGCACTGATCCAGCAAATGCCTGATCAGATTGATTCTTTACAAAGACAATTGTCTACCGAAAAATTACAGAACTCTTATGCCGGTATCCTCGGACAATTCATTGAACCTGCGATTCAACCTTTAGGATACGATTGGAAAATTGGTATCTCTCTCATCACTTCTTTTGCGGCACGTGAAGTATTTGTGGGCACCATGGCTACACTCTATAGTGTGGAAGAATCGGATGATAGTTCTTTACGTGCCAAACTGCAATCTGCGAAACATGCGGATGGTTCTAAAGTATATACACTGGCTGCGGCACTTTCACTCATGGTGTTTTATGTGTTGGCGATGCAGTGTATGAGTACACTCGCTGTTGTAAAGCGTGAAACCAAAAGTTGGAAATGGCCCACCATTCAATTGATCTACATGACCGTTCTTGCTTACGGAATGAGTTGGATTACTTATATACTGTTTAGTTAAAAACAAATTATCTGCGTCAATCATGACAATCCGCTCCATCTGCGTTCCATTTACAACTATATAGAACACGGATTTTCATGATTTTCATGATCTACGCTGATTCAATTCGTGTACCACAAAAACTATCTGCGTCAATCATGATAATCCGCTCCATCTGCGTTCCATTTACAACTATATAGAACACGGATTTTCATGATTTTCATGATCTACGCTGATTCAATTCGTGTACCACAAAAACTATCTGCGTCAATCATGATAATCCGCTCCATCTGCGTTCCATTTACAACTATATAGAACACGGATTTTCATGATTTTCATGA
>NZ_JBHYCW010000016.1:53572-77583 GCF_051861365.1 Sediminibacterium sp.
TTACAACTATATAGAACACGGATTTTCATGATTTTCATGATCTACGCTGATTCAATTCGTGTACCACAAAAACTATCTGCGTCAATCATGATAATCCGCTCCATCTGCGTTCCACTTTACTGAAATAGCACACGGATTTTCATGATTCTCATGATTTACGCGGATATAGATAGCAACTTACTTTTTATAGTAGTTCCACAACAGGGATGATAGTTTTCGGGTGAGGGTCCAGGCTTCGTTGGAGGGGGTCCAGCTTTGGTCTTGATTGTTTTTGGTGCAGATGCAGAAGACATAATTTACCCCTTCTCCTTGTACATAAATCACTTCACTTCTACTCGCATTTACTGCGCCGTTTTTACTCGCTACAAAAACACCTGCAGGTATGGATGACAATCCCTCCTCATCCCAATAATTTCTCCCGAGTAGTTTCAACATCTTATCACTGGCAGAGTCACTAAGAATTTGTCTGGCAGCTATCTTTTCAAACAATGTCGCCATTTCACGCGGCGTGGTTTGTCCCCAACCAAAGATCTTTCTGATCTCTTCTCTTCCGGGTGTGCGGCTGTTTACTTTGGTATTCGGAAATCCCAAACTATCCATCAACTGATTGATACGTGTTCCCGTACCTGCCAATGACTGCAACCATAAACTGGCAGTATTATCACTCGTGGTGAGCATGAGCATCATCACTTTACTCAGATCGATCTTCTCATTGTTTTTGAAGGAACCTAAAATATCTACTCCTTCATACAACAATGAATCTTTATAGGTCAGTGATTGATGATAATCCAATTCTTTTTTACTGATCTTATCCATCACACCAATCATAATCGGCACTTTCACCATACTGGCAGTTGGGAATACGGTATCGGCATGTACGGCTGCTACTCTATTTTTCTTCAGATCGTGCACATACACACCAATATCTCCACGGAAACCTTGTAAAAGTGTTTCAATTTGTTGCTGTAATTTTTTATCGGTCTTTTGCGCATTCAACTGAATACAACCAATAAGCAAACAAAAAAAGAAAATACGTTGCATAGCAAGAGATTGATGCAACAAGATAGAAATTTAAAATATATCCTCCGCGTAATCTCTGTTTCTCTCGCTTTTGTGGTTATTTTTTTTTACCACAGTGACCACAGCGTTATTACTCACCCCATGCCGCCAATACCTCTTCCGCATGTTTTTTGGACATGGGTTTCTGGATGATGTTTTTGATCTTTCCATTCTCATCGATCAAAAAAGTAGTACGGATGGTGCCCATGAATTCTTTTCCCATGAATTTTTTCAATTGCCATACTCCATACTGCTCATGAATCTTTAAATCTTCATCTGCCAATAAAGGAAAAGGCAATTGATGTTTGGTCTCAAATTTTTTATGGCTTTTCACATCATCACTACTCACACCAATCACTTGAAAACCCTTCTTTTTCAATAAAGCGTAATTATCTCGCAGATTACATGCCTGCACCGTACAAGTAGGGGTATTATCGTGCGGATAGAAATACAAAACCACTTTCTGTCCCTTGAAATCTGTCAAAGACAGTTTCCTCCCATCCTGGTCCACCCCCTTAAAAACAGGAGCTTTTTTGCCAATCGCCGGTAATGCCATGTTAGAATTTTGTGCGAAGGTAGGGGGGAGAAAGCTGCCAGCCACTAGCTGCTAGCTTCTAGTAAAAAAATTAACGATACGAATAACAATATTATCTAAAATAACAAGCTAGCAGCTAGTAGCTAGTGGCTGGCAGCAAAAGCCAAAGGCTTACTGCTAAAAAATAATCCCCCCATAACCCTCCCTTCCTTACATTTGCACAATTTATTTTTTCGTCCCATGCCCAAAGATCTATCCATCAAATCTGTGTTAATTGTAGGTTCGGGTCCCATTATTATCGGACAGGCCTGCGAGTTTGATTATTCCGGTTCTCAGGCTGCCAGGAGCTTGCGTGAAGAAGGTATCAAAGTGATCCTGATCAACAGCAATCCCGCCACCATCATGACCGATCCGATGATGGCCGATAAAGTGTACCTCCTCCCCCTTACCGTTGAAAGCATTGAACAGATCCTGGAAGAAAACCAGATCGACGCCGTGCTGCCGACCATGGGTGGACAAACAGCCCTCAACCTCTGTAAAGAAGCTGATGAGCTGGGTGTTTGGGAGAAATATGGTGTGCGTATGATTGGGGTGGATGTGGCTGCCATTGATACGGCAGAAGACCGTGAGAAATTCCGTCAGTTGATGGTGAAAATTGGGATGGCCGTTGCCCCCAGCCGCGTTGCTAACAGTTTTCTGGAAGGAAAAGAGTTTGCACAAGAGATTGGTTTTCCATTGGTGATTCGTCCGTCATTCACCCTCGGTGGAACGGGTGGTGGTTTCGTGCACGGCAAAGAAGATCTGGATGCAGCACTGGAGCGCGGACTGAAAGCTTCTCCCATCCATGAAGTACTGGTTGAGAAAGCGGTGTTGGGATGGAAAGAATTTGAATTGGAATTATTGCGTGATCAGAATGATAATGTAGTCATCATTTGTACCGTTGAGAATGTGGATCCGATGGGTGTACATACAGGCGACTCTATCACCGTAGCCCCTGCCATGACACTCAGCGATACCGCTTTCCAAGAAATGCGTAACAAAGCCATGCTGATGATGCGCTCACTGGGTAATTTTTCCGGTGGTTGTAACGTACAATTTGCTTTGAATCCGGAGACAGAAGAATTGATCGCCGTGGAAATCAATCCACGTGTGAGTCGTTCTTCTGCATTGGCATCAAAAGCAACCGGTTATCCGATTGCGAAGATCGCCGCGAAACTGGCGATTGGTTATTCACTGGATGAACTGGAGAACCAGATCACAAAAACTACTTCTGCATATTTCGAACCCACTCTGGATTATGTGATCGTAAAAATCCCTCGCTGGAACTTTGACAAATTCAAAGGTGCCAATGATACATTGGGATTACAGATGAAAAGCGTAGGTGAAGTGATGGCCATCGGTCGCAGCTTCACAGAAGCCATTCAAAAAGCTTGTCAGAGTTTGGAGAATGAAGCAGTGGGATTGGGCTATTATGGTAAGAGTTTAATGAAGAGTGAAGAACTCACTGAGTATATCAAAACCCCGAAATGGGATCGCATCTTCCGTATCAAAGATGCGTTGATGCAGGGTTCTACTGTAAAATCTATTTCACAAGCCACCGGTATCGATCGTTGGTTCATCTATCAGATCCAACAGATCTGTAATATGGAAAAAGAGATCGCTAAATATTCGTTGGATACTTTACCGGAAGACTTACTGAAAGAAGCCAAGAAAAATGGTTTCAGTGATGCACAGATCGCCAACATTTTACATGGCGATTGTACCGATGAACAAGTCTACGAAAAACGCAAATCACTCGGCATCACCCGCGTCTACAAAATGGTAGACACCTGCAGCGCCGAGTTCGAAGCGAAGACACCTTATTTTTATAGTTCTTTCGAGGGGTAGTTGATGATGGTCCATGGTCGATAGTCCATAGTCCATGGCAAGAAATTGATTCAACCAGTTTTACCATGGACTATGGACCATGGACTATTGACTAATAACCCCTTTCTTTGCACTGACTTTTCAAAAACACAACACCGTATGAAACTTAAAGACATCCAGATCCTCAATGAAAAAGAAACACGTGCCGGTTTTGGTGAGGGTATTCATGAGCTTGCGAAAGAAAATGAAAATGTAGTGGTTCTCACTGCCGACCTCGCAGGATCTTTCAAGTTGGGACCTTATATCAAAGATTTTCCTAATCGTTTTATACAGTGTGGTATTGCTGAAGCCAATATGATTGGTATTGCTGCAGGATTAACCATCGGTGGTAAAATTCCATACACCACTACTTTCGCCAACTTCAGTACGGGTCGTGTGTATGATCAGATTCGTCAGAGCGTTGCGTATAGCGATAAAAATGTAAAAATTTGTGCTTCGCATGCCGGATTAACACTCGGTGAAGATGGTGCTACCCACCAAATTTTGGAAGACATCGGATTGATGAAAATGTTACCCGGTATGACCGTGGTAGTTCCTTGCGATTTCAATCAGACCAAAGCTGCTACCAAAGCCATTGCTGATTTGCATGGTCCGGTATACCTGCGTTTTGGTCGCCCGAAATGGCCCAATTTCACCAAAGAAGATGGTAGCGATTTCGTAATCGGTAAAGCACAGAAAATGAGTGAAGGAACCGATATTTCCATCTTCGCCTGCGGACACATGGTTTGGAAAGCAATCGAAGCCGGAAAAATTTTGGAAGAAAAAGGTATCAGTGTTGAACTGATCAATATACATACCATCAAACCACTCGATGAAGCTGCCATCATTGCTTCTTTGAGTAAAACCAAATGCGCCGTTACCGTAGAAGAACACAATATCATTGGTGGACTCGGTGATGCTGTTGCACAAGTGGCAGCCAGACATTGTCCGGTTCCTATTGAATACATCGGCACCAACGACACTTTCGGTGAAAGTGGTAAACCGAATGAACTCCTCGCAAAATACGGATTGGATACGCCGTTTATTGTTGCGGCGGCGGAGAAGGCGATGGGGAGGAAGTAGTGAGTTGTGAGTTGTGAGTTGATAGATGACAGTGTACAGTTGACAGAAGAAAAAAAGAGCGTCTTTTTAAGACGCTCTTTTTTTCTTCTGTCACTACTCACTATTCACTTATTAACGTCTCCACATAAGAAGTAAATAATATATTTGAAGATGTCATATCAAACTGTGAAAGACATAACAAGTATTTAGCTGTACTACGATTTACAAATCTTACTATGAATAGGTATATTTTATTTCTGCTATTATTTGCTTTTCAATCAACTATTTATAGTCAGGTAAGTATTGAATTACGTGGAAACAGCATTTTGTTAAATGGGGTTGTACTAAAAACAAATCCCGATAAAAAGGAATTGGATTCTCTCTTGGATGAGAAAAGTATTGAGGGTAAGATTATTGGCTCTTTTGATCCTAATACAAAAGAAACCAGTTGGGAGAAAAGATTTTCTTTTCGTTTTAAAATATCTGGGGTATCAATAGAATACTATGCAAAAGAAAAAGATATCTATAGTGTTAGATTATTCATGAAGTCGAGCCACAAAGATCCCGAGAAAGATAATTTGATTACCTATCCAAACCAATTCAAAGATGGTGCGATGATATTAGACAGTAGCGCTACAATGGAGCAGGTTATACCATTACTGGATAAACAATCTGTATTAAGTATTGGTATGAGGCCTTATTACCCGAGGAAAATTCCTTCAATTGTATACAGAAGAAATGATTTCTATATCGAATTGATGTTCCATCCCGAAAATAAAAAAATCAAAGAAATACTCATCCGTAGATAAAAACATTGAACGCAGATTTTCATGATCTTCATGATAAGTCATGATTTTGATGAGTCTATCTGCGCCAATCATAACAATCATGAAAATCCGTGTTCTATCAAATAATATCATTAAGGCGCCAATCGTTCTACTTTCCAGCCCTGTTCTGTTTTGGTGTATTTGAAACGATCATGTAAACGACTACTTCTTCCCTGCCAGAACTCGATCACTGTTGGCCTTACACGATAACCTCCCCAATGTTCCGGACGAGGAATGGTTTGTCCGGAGAATTCACTGGTATATTTAGCAACATTAGCTTCAATGACATTTCTATCCGGTATCACCGAACTCTGTGGCGATGCCCAGGCACCAATACGGCTTCCTTCCGGACGAGAATGGAAATACTCATCACTCTCTTGCGCACTTATTTTTTCTACCGTTCCTTCAATGCGTATTTGTCTCTCCAATTCTTTCCAGAAAAATACCAACGCTGCTTGCGGATTATCTGCCAGCTCTTGTCCTTTGTGACTGTTGTAGTTGGTGAAGAACACAAAACCTTGCGCATCATATCCCTTCAATAAAACAATACGAGCAGAGGGTATTCCTGATTTAGTAGCTGTAGCCAGCGTCATCGCATTCACTTCATCGATTTCACTCTTCACTGCTTCCTGCCACCAGTGCTCGAACTGCATAAAGGGATCAGCTGCTACATCACTTTCATTCAAGGAATGTTGTTTATAATCTTTTCTGATATCGGCCACGGATGTTTTCATACAAGAAGTTTCTACTACAAAAATACGATCTATAAAAGGAAAGTTGAAGACATAAAAAAAGGGTGAAAACAATCACTTTCACCCTTTTTGAATTTTGATTTTTGACTTTTGATTTTTGACTTTTGATTTAATCCGTAATATCCATCTTCTTCACTTCATGCTTTCCAGAGATAAACGTGTACACCGCAGGTATCACAAACAAAGTCAGTACGAGTGAGAACATGATACCACCTACGATCACAATACCCAATGGCATACGGCTGGTAGCGGCTGCACCGATACTCAATGCAATCGGTAAGGCACCCAATGCAGTTGCTAAACTCGTCATCAAGATCGGACGTAAACGTTGTGCGGAAGCTTCGATTACTGCTTCGGTTTTCTTCAATCCGAATTCACGTTTCTGATTGGCAAATTCTACTATGAGGATACCATTCTTGGTAACGAGTCCAATGAGCATGATCATACCAATCTGTGAGAAGATGTTCAATGTTTGATCAAATAACCACAAACTCAATAAAGCACCTGCCAATGCTAACGGCACTGTGATCATGATGGTGAATGGATCTTTGAAACTTTCAAACTGTGCCGCCAATACCAGATAAATCAATACCAATGCCAATCCGAATGCGAAGGTAGTATTAGATGAACTTTCTGCATAGTCTCTTGATGCACCACCTAAAGCTGTCTGGAAGCTTTCATCCAATAATTTATCACCGATGGCTTGCATGGCTTTCACACCATCGCCAATAGTCTTACCTTCTGCCAAGGATGCTGAAATGGTTGCCGCTTTGAATCGATTATAATGAAAGAGTGTTGGCGGATTGGAATTCTCTTCCAATTTCACCACCGATGTCAATGGAATATTTTCTCCTCTTGCATTTCTTACATACAGATTCGAAATATCTCCCGGCTCCTGACGATCTTTTAACTCTACTTGTGAGATCACTTCATATTGCTTACCATTCATGATGAAATATGCCAGTCTTCTTCCACTGAATGCACTCGACACAACATCAGCAACATCAGAGATAGATAATCCCAGATCCTTTGCTTTGATACGATCGATGGTGATCTGTAATTCCGGTTTATTGAATTTCAGGTTTACATCTACGTTTGAAAAAGTCTTATCTTTTTTTGCTTCCTCTAAAAATTTCGGGATCACTTCTTTGATCTTTTCAAAATCTAGATTCTGTAAAATGTATTGAACAGGCAATGACCCACGTGAGCCCAATCCAACAGAAATGGTTTGTTCTTCTACCGGAAAAATTCGTGCATTGTTGAACTGTGGTAATTTTTTGCTAATGGCTCTTGCGATCTCGCTTTGACTTCTCGTACGTTTATCCGGATCTACAAAAGCAATACGAGCTGTACCGCTGTTGACACCACCACTACCACCAAAACCAGGGATGGCTGCAAATACAAAGTCTTTTTCAGGAACAGAATCAGATAGGTAATCAATGAGTTTATTGCCCACGTCCACCATATAACTATAGCTCGCACCTTCCGGACCCGACATTTGGAAACGAACACTGCTTCTGTCTTCAAGTGGTGCCAGTTCACTTTGCAGATTGGTACCTACCAAGTAAATACCTCCCAAACAAAGCAATATGATGACCCAAGCCATCCAACGGATGCGAAGAAATCCGGTAAGCATTCGCTTATAGCCATTCTCCATACCGCGGAAGAAGGGTTCCGTCATTTCATAGAACTTACCATGTCCTGCATCTTTCTTATTCAGGTATACATTCAATACCGGTGTGATGGTGAGCGATACAAATGCGGATACCAATACCGCTGCCGCTACCGTAATACCAAACTCACGGAACAGACTTCCTACAAAACCTTCGAGGAAGATCACAGGTAAGAATACTACCGCCAGTGTAATAGAAGTGGAAATAACCGCAAAGAAAATTTCTTTACTTCCCTCCAGTGCCGCTTTGCGAATCGGCAAACCTCCTTCCAGTTTTCGGAAAATATTTTCTGTTACAACGATACCATCATCCACCACCAATCCTGTTGCCAGTACGATACCCAATAAGGTCAATACATTCACAGAGAAACCTGCGATATACATGATGAAGAAAGTGGCAACGAGTGAGATAGGGATATCGATCAATGGGCGAATCGCGATTAACCAATTTCGGAAGAAGAAGAAAATCACCAATACTACCAGACTGAAAGAAATCAATAAGGTTTCTTCTACTTCTTTAATAGAACGTCGAACATTTTTGGTTTGATCGATCAAAGGTGTCAATTCAAAATCACCTTTCTGACTTTTCTGAATTTCTTCTACGCGTTTATAAAATTCATCAGCAATTTTAATATAGTTGGCGCCGGGTTGTGGAATGATGGCCAAACCAACGGCATTCACACCATTCAATCGCCAACTGAATTCTTCATTCTCCGGACCGATCTCTACTTTGGCCACATCACTCAATCGAATGATCCCTCTATTGTCTTCAAAAATGATGAGATCCCGAAAATCTTTTTCTGTTTGTAATCGTCCCAATGCACGGATCGTCATTTCTGTATTCTGACCATAAATTTTACCGGATGGTATCTCTACGTTTTCTCTATTCAGTGCATTACGCAGATCAGCAAATGTGATATTATATGCATTGAGTTTATCCGGATCAATCCAGATACGCATCGCCGGACGTTTTTGTCCGAAAATATTGATCGAGCTGACTTCAGGAATGGTTTGTAATCTTTCAACGAGTACATTTTCTGCATAGTCACTCAACTCCAATAAACCTTTGGTACGACTTTGTACCGCCATTAAAAGAATGAAATCGCTATTCGCATCGGCTTTACTTACAACCGGTGGTGCATCGATATCCTGAGGAAGATTTCGTGCAGCCTGACTCACTTTATCACGCACATCATTGGCTGCAGCTTCGAGGTCTTCATTGATATTGAATTCAACCGTGATATTACTGGAACCATTGGAACTGGAAGAAGTAATGGTTCTGATACCGGGAATTCCATTGATGGACTTCTCCAGCGGTTCTGTGATCTGACTCTCTACAATATCTGAGTTGGCACCGGCATAAGAGGTACGCACATTCACAATGGGTGGATCAATGGCCGGGTATTCACGTACTGATAAAAAAGTATATCCCACCACTCCAAACAACACGATGAGAATATTCATCACGGTTGCGAGGATTGGTCGTTTTAACGATAGTTCTGAAATATTCATACAGTCAAGTGGTTAAAGAAATGAAAACAGGGTTCAGTTGCAGGAGCTTATTGTTGCCCCATAAATTCTGTGATCTGTTTTACACTTCTCACTTTTATTTGAGAATTAGGACGCACAAATAATACGCCTGATACCGCAATGCTATCACCTACATTGAGTCCACTCACCACTTCTGCTGCACCATTCGCGCGTAAACCTGTTACGATATCTGTTATTTTACCTTTTCCATCTTTCACCACTACCACTTTTTTGGCTTTTGCATCAGGAATGATGGCATTGGTAGGAACAAGAATGCTATTGTTTTTACCGCCTGCATCCAATAATACTTTTACAAAAGCACCCGGATTAATATTGGCTCCATCCAATACTGCTCTTACTTTAAGGTTACGGGTAGTAGCATCGATCTGTGGTTCAGTAGCAATGATGGTGGCTTTGCGAACAGACCCACCTGCATTGGTTTTTACATTGACTGATTTTCCTTTACCAATAACGTCCGTATACATTTCAGGAACAGTAAAATCGATCTTTACTTTATCGGTTTGTTGTAACGTAGCAAGAATGGTAGCTGGTGTTACATAAGCACCCGGACTGATCATTCTCAAACCTAATATACCGGTGAAAGGTGCTTTTAACACTGTTTTATCGATCTGGGCTTGAGTAATATCCAGATCTGCTTTTAAAGTATTCACCTGATTGAGTACGGCATCATAATCAGCCTGATTGATACCATTGATATCAAGCAGTTTTTTTAGTCGAGCTTCATTTTTTTGTGCCAGATCCAATTGAACACGAATTTTCTGCATATTGGCTTGTAGATCAGCATCATTGATCCTGGCAAGCACCGTTCCTTGAGATACTTTCGCTCCTTCTGGTAGATTGAGATAAGTTAAACGGCCACTTACTTCCGGTTGCAGATTGGCAGCTTCATTGGCCACTACCGTACCATTCACTTCAATGGTATTGGCAATACTGCTCTTCCCAGCGATAATTACATCTACAATAACTGCTTGTTGACCTCCATTCTGCTGACGTGGTTCTTCTTTTTTGCTTTTACAGGCTACCGTAAACAGTGCTGCAATAGCCAATGGATACATTCTTTTCAAGACTTGAGATTTAGGACCGATAAAGATAGAATTATTTAATGTCTTATTGTTGCAACATTGGATGAATGGCCGGGATGTGTTCTACATCGGCGATTCTTCACTTTGCTCAGCAATAACGGCTATTCAGCCAATTTGTTGGGAACTTTTCTTCGAATAACCCAATCTGCCTGATTGTGTCGATAGAATACAAGGTTATATTTCATCTGAACATCATTCAAACCCAGATTGAGATGTACCCCCGCTCCTTTTTCTTTTCCTTCGCTTTTACAACGGATGGTAAGGTGATTCCACTCTTTTTCACTCAAGTTGGCACGAAAGAAAAATGGTTTTTTACCGGGTACTACATTGTCTTCCAATAATTTCCCATTGAACCATATACTCAGTGTATCCTGATCTATTAGACCATTGTCTACCAGATTTCCAAATATCGATATGGCATCCGTTACCAAAGAATCATACACCGGAGCAACAGTAATCATTGGGGATTCTGTGGAAGGCTCAGCTTCATTTTTTTGTTTTAATAATACATGCATCAATTCCGGATTAATCGTCACAGCATCTTTTGTCAACACAAATTCAAAATATCCAAAACGACGTCTTGTAAAAGGATGTTCCCAAATACCATAAAATAATACAGAAGAATCTGTTTCCATAAAACTGCCACGAAGATCAAATAAGTCTGCTTTACGTTTTGCCTCATTCACCAAAACCGATTTCCCCTGTAAGTGGTATTGATAATATTCTTTAGGAGTAGGTCTTACAGAAAATTGATACATGGTAATCTGCTTGTTGTCCGGACCATAAGAAGTCAACTGTGCAATTGCTTTATCTGCTACTTCTAACCATTCTACTTTTGCATCGGTATCTATGATAAGATTATTAATCCGCATTCGTTGAAGTCCGTTAAAGATCTGGTCTCTGGTACGAAAAGCAGTTTCAACATCGAGTATTCCTTGAGGGCTGGTTTTATGAATGTCGATTTGAGGCGAATATACAGAAACAATACCCCTCCACACGCCTTCTCTTTGCTGTGCTACTAATAGTATAGTAAAAAAACAAACCAAGGTTGTGAGTAAAATACGTTTTTGCATACATTGGTTTTGATGCTATGAAATCAATCGTCTCTTCGCCTCAATCTACCCCTCCAATCGTATCGAACTGATCTGTAGTGGTCATAACTCCTGTTAATATAATAACCCAATTCCAGATCATTCAACTGTGTTATCATTTCATAAGAGGGTCTGTATCGATTCATGAAAGTATCCAAATCCGGTGAGTTTAACAGCGTTAGTTCACGGACAAATTTTTTACTGAATCTGCGATCAATGTATTTTTGTTGCTCTTCATCTATTAAACGATTCTGTAAAAACTCCAGATTACGATTTCTACGTACACGAAACATATTGATGAGCTCTGTCAAATCAAACCCTGCTGTTAGTCCGCCCGGATTATAATTCGGATTGGTACTCAAACGCACTGTTGGTTTTCTGAAATTGAATGCTTTGGCATAATCCTGTCTGTTCTGTATGGAATCGAGCTTATAATAATTGTTCCGCACTTTTACTTCCGGCAGATCTGCTGCGCGGACATGAATCATCACATTGAAATTATCTACGTTGATGATGGTATCTACCGGATACTTCATCGTAGATTTTCCAATCATAGAAAACCATATCGAATCAGTTCTTGGAACGGTGATCAGATAACGCCCTAAAGAATCTGTAATTGCACCTCTACCTGAATTGCTCAATACAGCAACAGCTTCCAAAGGTCTTCTGGCGGTGATATCATATACATTACCCGAAATGGTCACAAACTGAGCAGCAGCCTGTTCTTTCACAGAGCCAAAAGCAATCACCAAAAAAAGAAATAGTAGCTTTTTTCTCAAACCCGTCAATTGAACTGTAATATTAAATCAGGACGAGCAGAAAGCCTGAAATGTGAAGGGAATTAACGTGGATTTTGCAGTGTAGTCCATGGTTGATGGTCCATGGTCCATAGTAGGAAAGTTTATTTATTTTGGTCAATGGTTTTTACTATGGACTATCGACCATAGACTAAAATTTCACATCCACAATATACGGCAGCATCGTGCGCCAAGTGGGCCAGTCGTGGGTGATGTCTTGTCCCCATACATCAAGGTCATACCAAATGCCTTTACTGTAGAGTATGCCGGCAAATTTTTTAGAAGCTTCCGGATCTTCATAGGAACCGCTTCCGGTATAGATATGAATATGATGACTGGATTTGATTTTATCGAGATACCATAGATCTGTAAGTGTGGGTAGGTAATGTGCCGGACTATTATAAAACACCTGATCATCCCAATAGCCTTTGGTGTATTCTGTGAGATCATACACACCACTCATACTGATGGCACCATTGATGATATCGGGTCGTTTCAAAAATAAGTTCATGGCATGCAAGGCTCCGAATGAGGCACCACAAGTGTAGATCATGGTTTCATTACTCGTATTGGTTCTGATGAATGGAATCACTTCATTGAACACATACTCATTGAATTGATTATGACGAATGGCTTTGTGTGCAGGCTCCATTTCATTGTTCATCCAACTTTCTTTATTCATACTATCGATGCTGAATACACGAAGCTTTCCGCTGTTGATGAAAGGTGCCAGGGCATCAATCAACTGAAAACGTTCATATTCCAAATAATCGGCAGCAGCAGTCGGGATCAGTAATAATACAAAACCAAAATGCCCATAAGAAGCAATCGGCATTTCTTTTCCCAATGCCGGACTATACCATGATGATAAATGTCTTTCCATAATCCGCAGTTTGTCAACTAAGCAAAGAATTGATAATTACTGAATACAATTTTTTCTGATTTCTTTCCAAAGATCGCGATAGCATTGTGCTGCATAACTACTGGCAGCAAAAGTTTCGATGGGAGCTTCATGTACACCCATTTTTTCTACATCACTTAAATAAGGAATATAACTCTTCAGGAAGTATTTGTCTTTATAAAATTCACTCATCACTTCATGATGCAAATTTTTGCGATGATCCACCATACTAAAGAAACATTTGATCTTGGAACGATCCAGATCATTCTCTTTGAAATAATCATTTACCGTTTCGAATGAACGAATCGATAATGTAGTGGGAATATTCGGCATCAATACCCAGTCGGCCGCTACAAAAACAGCATCATGTAAAACAGAAATACCCGGTGGACTATCCAGTATCACGATATCGTACTCATTTTTGAGTGCAGATAATAGTGAGAGTAGCTTGCGTTTGGATTGTTTCATTTCATTCAGCAGGATATCTGCATGACGGGCTGAAATATCGGCCGGAATGACATTCAGGTTCTCATAAGAGGTGGTTTGTATGGCTGATTGCAGATCCATCTCGCTGTTGAGAATTTTCCGAGACTCATTTTTAACGGTGGACTTAACTCCCAAATAAAAGGAAGACGACCCTTGTGGATCCAGATCCCATACCAATGTTTTGAATCCTTCTTTGGCTGATGCGTAAGCCAGATTAATGGACGCAGCTGTTTTGCCTACGCCACCTTTAAGGTTGTAGATAGCTAATGTGACCATGCTCTAATATACGGTTTTTGTAGTAAATGAAGGAGATAGGGGTAACAAGCTTCAGGCTGCAAGCTACAGGCTTCACGTAATGATGGAGATTATCTGATAGATTAGCCAAGTATGCTAACTTACATGTTTTTCGTTCATATAGCTCATAGCGTGAAGCGTGCATCTTGCAACTCAATGAACCAAATACCCCAACAGTAAACAACCCATCACAATCAAAGGCGCGGGAATCTTATTCAGTCTGAGTAATAAGAAAGTACCGATAATGATAAAAATATCCCAAATGGCTATTAGGCGACCTTCAAATAAAGCGATGAGGAAAGTATCTTTCATGAGATAAAAAGTGGCGCCGGTCATAATACCTACTACTGCTGCATTGATACCTTCCAGTGATCGGAAGATGACTGCATATCGTTTTAGGTTATGCCATACCGGGAAAAAGAAAAGTACCAATAAGGCACTGGGAAGAAAAATGGCTATGGCACCAATCAAACAACCCATTAATTGCCAACCGGCACCTTCATCTTTTAACACCATGCCTCCAGCAAAGGCACCAATAGAAAATACAGGTCCGGGTATCGCCCGTACCATGCCTGATCCGGTTAGAAAATCTTCTTTGGACATTTTCAATACATCTCTTCTCGTTTCCTTGATTCTTTTAGATTCAGGACGAGTTACATATTGTTCATACATCAAGGGCATCATCACATCACCTCCACCAAAAACAAGACTCCCAAAACGGTAGGCGTTCTCAAAAAGGTTGATGGCTTTTCGGTTTTCCCAGTTGTTGCGGGTAGCCGTTTCCGAAATATAACCGGCAGTACCAAACAATAAGAAAAAGATGATGATATTACCCCACTTGATTTTTTTAGGCGGAACATCTTTTTGCGGAATACGCTTATCACTGAAATTGGTAGCAATACCCGCAGCTACAATCAGTGCAGGAAAAATCCATGGTGTTTTAAACAATAAAAAAGTAGCAAAAGCTGCTACTGTCATGATCACCCGGGTGATGGTATTGTGAACGGCGATATTAAAAATGCGATACGTAGAATAGGCAATAAAACCAATGGCCATCGGCTGGATGAACATAAAAAAATCAGGACGAACATCTTTACTGCTGAAATACTGCAATAAAAAAGACAATCCCCCCATCAATATACAAGCCGGTGTGATCCAAATCAATAAGGTAAGAATCGCCAATGGTATGCCACCACGTTTATATCCAATCAGTGTAAGTGTTTGTGTGGAAGAAGCTCCGGGTAATAACTGACAGAAGGCGTTGTATTCCATCAATTCAGTTTCAGAAACATCGCGACGCTGTTGAACAAAAGTCTTCATCATCATCCCTAAATGCCCCTGCGGTCCTCCAAACGCGGAAAGACTATGCCATAATACAGCGCGCAGAAACGGGATATGACGTACTAGTATCAAGGGTTAATAGAGGCAACTGTTGAGAGTGGAAATTACTGAAATCCTTGAAACTGCCGAAAATCTGATATAAGCTTCAAGCCACACGCTGCAAGCCACAAGAAATCTTGAAAATTGCTTCTTGATACTTTCTTGTAGCCTGTGGCTTGAAGCTTTCTTGTTCCCTGTTTCTTATTTCTTGTTCCTTGCTTATAGCCTGTGGCTTGCAGCTTGAAGCCTACAGCTCTGCTGTCCTTATTTTTTCAGCCCAATCTCTCTCAGTCTTTCATCCAAATATTCGCCTGCGGTAGCATCGGGATAGGCTTTGGGGTGAGCGGCGTCAATGCAGCTTTCCAGACAGGCCAGACTCATTTCACTTCTGGGGTGAAGGAAAAAAGGCATGGAGAAACGGCTGGTATGCCAATGTTCTCTTGGTGGGTTTACCACACGGTGGGTGGTGCTGCGTAATTTATTGTTGGTAAGACGTTGCAACATATCACCCACATTCACTACGATCTGTTCCGGTAATGAAGTTACATTCACCCATTCACCTTGTTTGGTTAGAATTTGCAATCCATCCGCAGAAGCACCTACCAGCAGAGTGATCAAATTGATGTCTTCATGCTGTTCTGCGCGAATAGCACTCTTAGGTTCTTGTGTGATCGGCGGATAATGGATACAACGTAAAATAGAATTACCATTTTCGATATGTTGATCAAAATAATTTTCATCCAACCCCAGGTACAAAGCAATGGCTTGCAACAAAGCACGACCACTTTTCTCAAAATTTCTGTACGCATTGAATAAAGTGGCATTCAAAGGTTCTATTTCTTTCACAACCACATTATCCGGATACTCGCTTTTAATAGGATCTCCATTTTCAACGGTTTGTCCGTACTGGAAAAATTCTTTCAGATCCGGTGCTTCACTGCCTTTGGCATGCTCACGGCCAAAACTGGTATAGCCCCTTTGTCCGGCCAAACCCGGAATTTCATACTGTAATTTTTTCTCGAGAGGAAGTGAGAAAAATTGTTGTACATGTTCATATTGCTCTGCGATCAGTTGATCGGGTATACCATGATTTTTTACTGCTACAAAGCCTACTTCCTCATAGGCTTTTCCCAATTCTTGTACAAAAGCGGCTTTGCGTGCCGGGTCACCGCTTAAAAATTCTGCGAGGTCTACTACTGGAATGGCCATAACAATCAATTTAATGTGAACAATAAAATCAGTTCTGGTAGAACCGTTTGGAAAAGTACAAAACTACTCCGATTTCCGTTAACCTGTTGATAAGAGTGAGTTTCAGGTATTTTTATCAACTTTATGCCATGAAGGCAATCTTTTGTTTTTGTGGGTTAGTCATCCTTTTCAGTAGTTGCAGCAATGGCTATCATAAATATGCTTCACAATATCAGTTGGTATCCACTTCCAATGCCCCCGATTATACAGATTTGAATTTCTGGGCAGCCCACCCCTATAAGCCGGATCCTTCGGATAGTGTTCCCAAACCGCTGCGTAAGCATTTCAAAGCTGATTCTACTGTGGATGTTTTTTTTATTCATCCAACTACTTATACCGATGAAAAACGTTTATCCGGTTGGAATGCTGCGATTACCGATTCTTTATTAGCAGCGAAAACAGATTATAGTACCATACTTTTTCAAGCCAGCATCTTCAATGCGGCCGGACGTGTTTTTGCGCCCAGGTACCGACAAGCCCATTTGGGTGCCTATTTCCCAAAATCTGCAGCAGATACTGCTGCTGCATTACAAGCATTTGAATTGGCATATGCCGATATAAAAGCTGCTTTTGTTTTATACCTCAAAAATTACAACCAAGGTAGACTGATTATTATGGCGGCGCATAGTCAGGGTACCACTCATGGTAAACGATTGGTCAAAGAGTTTTTTGATGGCAAGCCTTTGCAGCAGCAATTGGTAGCAGCTTATTTGGTGGGTATTCCGGTGGAGCCTGATTGGTTTACTGCCATTCGGCCTTGTTCTACGCCCGAGCAAACAGGTTGTTTGTTGAGTTGGAGAACGTATAAAGAAGGATACAAGCCAGAGTATGTATCAAAAGAAAATTATATTGCTGTGGTCACCAATCCATTGACTTGGAGTAGTATGGATACCATGGCAACAAGAAAAGAAAACAAGGGTGGTGTGGTAACAGGTTTTAATAGTGTTGTGAAAAAAGTGGCAGCGGCAAACAATGCTACAGGTGTTTTATGGACACACAAGCCTCGGTTTTTTGGTAATATATTTTTCACGACTAAGAATTATCATATAGGCGATTTCAATTTGTACTATATGAATGTTCGAGAGAATGTACAACAGCGAGTAGCAGCATTTCAAAAGAAAAGGACCCCATAAATGGAGTCCCTGTTGATCGCAAAAAGTAAAGCTTTATTGTTTGATGAAACGGATGGCTTTAATAAAGACATCTCCATTAAAGGCATTGAGTATATAGTTACCACTACCTAAATCACTGAGATTCAACGCCAGTTGTTGAAGCCCTTCTGCTACATCAGCTACTACGGTTTTGGCCATATGTCCTTCCACGTCTAATACTTTCAGTACCAGATTTCCGGTACGTTCAGACAGTACCGTAAGGTAGCTGTCGTTTTCGATGATATTTGGTTGCAGACTCTTGATGTACATAAACCCTCCTTTTTTTCAATAAACGAAATAATAACTCAGGGGGATGTTCAGAAAAGACACCAAATTTGGTGCCAGTGCTGCATTGATAACCTTGATTAGGGGAGATTTTAATGTTAGGATTCTGTTATAGGAATTGATTGCCACTGTCCAAAGGACTCCTTCGGAGAAGGCACTGAGGGACACTGAAAAACCCTTCTGTGGGATTCTGTGTTTTCAGTGGCAATAAAATAATCTAATGCTGATTCATCAGTAGTTTGGTTGTAAATAATTCATAATCTTCTATACTATCATAATCACCTTCGCTAATCAACCATTTTACTTCTGCCAGTTCCCATTCTGTTGAAATTTTATAGCGAAAATTCTTAGGATACTTTTCTCCGAAAAGCCCGATAACATAATTCTCATCTTCAATAATGGTCTTCTTTTTTTTGGGCATATATAGAATAATGACATTATAAGAAAAGTTTTAAGGTTCCAATAATAACCGCGTCATCGTTTCTTCATAATCGCGAATGTCTTTAAATACACCCTCTTTGATTAACCACAATACTTCTTTACGCTCATTTTTATCCTTCAATTTAAAACGATAATTCTCAGGAAGTTTGATACCAAACGCTCCTTTTACCATTTTAATTTTTTGAGGTTTTTTGTTAGACATCGCGACTTTTATAGAAGGCTTTAATAATTAAAAAGGGGGGATGACAAAGTCAATTAGTGTGTTGATTCAATAATAGCTTAGTCGTAAATAATTCATAATCTTCTATACTGTCAAAGTCACCTTCACTAATCAACCATTTTACTTCTGCTAATTCCCATTCAGTAGAAATTTTATACCTAAAATTTTTAGGGTACTTTTCACCGAATAGTCCGATAACATAGTCTTCTTGTTTTAATATGGACTTCTGTTTTTTAGGCATGTTTGTAATAATAGCAGGTTTTTATTACAGCAAAATTAGCAGTTAAAATGATGACAACTTGGTATTTTTTAGCATTAAACTGAGCCACTCCGCACCAGATTCTACCCTTTTTGTTTTGAAAGACTGCACTCTTTGCAATCCTCTGTATATCAAGGAAACAAACATCATGAGGCGGATTATAATACATGAAGTTATGCATGATATGATCCGCATATTCAAAAGTGAGTTTTAACTCTACTTTTCTGTTTCGAATTTTTATGATGGCATTTTCTGTTCCCACTCAATCATTAAAATGGGAAGATAGAATGAGAGAAGATCACAAGAACAATATGAAAAGAATCAAGTACATATCTACCGTATTTATACTTGAAAAACACTAAACTTCTTTATCAAGAAGCATATACCTTTTTAATCCATTGATCATCATTTCATCTAAAACATCAACTAAGTTTCCGTATGTACATCCTTTTGTTGGGAATATTAATACAACTGGCTCTGCATTCCCACCAAAATCATTTTTTACTGGTTTGAGTTTGTATTTCTGCCATGATTGATCTTTTAAATAAGATGCTATCAAACAGATTTTCCATACACCTCACCACTCCAACTCCACCAACACCGGCCGATGATCAGAAGCCACCGGCTCATCCATCACGATGGCCGACTTCACTTTAAATGGATCATTTTTTCTGGTAAGAATATAATCAATACAACGATCGGGTTTATTTGCCGGAAAACTATAGCCGGTGCCACTTAGCAATGTCCACTGCTGTTGTAAAGATTGCATAAAAGAAGAGCTGGGAAGATCATTCAAATCACCTGCGAGTAGTACCGGCTTTTTGTAAGCGTCTACTTCCTGATTGATTATATTCACCGTATTGATTCGATCTTCTTCTGTTAATGACAAATGCGTACACAGAAAAACATAACGTTCAAATTCAACCAACAATAACACCCTTTTCTCTTCTCTGCCAGGTAAGGATAGATAACGAAACGACAAAGGCTTCTCCTTCGACAACACACCCACACCATATTTACCTCCATTATAATCAATCGCAGGTGCATATACAGCAAACATGCCTGTTAGCTCAGATAGTTTTTGTAACACATCTACTTGTTTACTGCGATAGGTTACACTATCCAGCTCCTGCAATGCAATGACATCAGCCTTTGATGTTTGCAAAATGTCTGCAATACGCCGATAATTGGTAGCCTCATCCAAACCCTTCGCATTGCGAACATTATAAGTCAACACACGAAGCTGATGAGATTGTGCATGGGTAGCGCCGAATATCATTGCTGCTATCAGAGAAAGAAGAATGTGTTTATACATAATTGTGATGATTGGATAGTGTGAAAAGTGAAAGGTGAAACGTGAAAGGATTAGATTCATACTACTTCAACCCCCTTTCACGTTTCACCTTTCACTTTCCTAATTCCCATACACACTCAAAAACTTAATCCGCATAATTTTCAACTGTTCCCAGGTGTAATCATTGTCGCTGAGTTCTTGTTGTGCAATTTGGAGGGAGGAGGTTTCACAGTTTTTAAAATATTCAATGATCTCTTCCTGATCGTATTCATCCAGCCATTCATCAATGGCGTAGTCCAGGTTCAGCTTGGTTCCACTGGCTGCAATGGTTTCCATTTCTTCCAGTAGCTCATCCAAACGCAAACTTTTATTTCTCGCTATGGTTTCCAGCGGTATTTTCTTGTCTACATTCTGAATGATATAAATTTTATTGTTCGCCTTATTCGCCACACTCTTCATCACAAAATCATCCGGCTTTTCAATTTCATTCTCTTCTACATACTTAGCAACCATCTCTACAAATGGTTTCCCGTATTTCAGCGCCTTACCCTTACTTACACCCTGACATTTCTCCAACTCCTGTAATGTAGTTGGGTATAAAGTAGCCATGTCCTGTAAAGAAGTTTCTAGGAAAATTACAAATGGAGGCAGGTTCTTTTTCTTGGCTTCTTTTTGACGCAACTCTTTGAGCATTTCAAAAAGCTTATCATCGGCTGCTGCTCCGGTTTGTGTTCCTCCTTCGCCTTCTTCATCATCGGCATTGGCATCTTCAAATAAATTATTGAGTACGATTTTGAAAGAAGCAGGCTTCTTCAAAAACTTCTCTCCTTTTTCTGTGATCTTCAGTAAGCCATACTCTTCAATATCTTTTCTGATCAGGTTCTCCAACATCATTTGTCGGATCAAGCTGTTCCACAAATGCAGTTCTTTATCTTTTCCAATACCAAATACTTCCAACTGATCATGTCTGAACATGCCAATTTGTGGCGTTAGTTTTCCAACCAGTACACTGATTACATAATCCGTCACAAATCTTTCATCCAATGCCTGAATGGTTTTCAGTACTTGCACCACTTCTTCCTTCACTTCTATTTTCTCTTTCGGATTGCGGCAGTTGTCACAATTACCACAGTTCTTTTCTTCCCAGGTTTCACCGAAATAGTGTAACAATATCTTTCTTCTGCAAACAGAACTTTCTGCATAAGCAACTGTTTCATCAATTAGTTGTCCGCCCACTTCTCTTTCACTCAAAGGTTTGTCGCGCATTAAGTGTTCGAGTTTCGCTACATCTTTATGGGAATAGTAGAGTACACAAATTCCCTCCAATCCATCTCTTCCCGCACGTCCTGTTTCCTGATAATAATTCTCGATGGATTTAGGAATATTGAAGTGAATCACAAAACGGATATCGGGTTTATCAATCCCCATTCCAAATGCGATGGTAGCCACAATTACTTGTACATCTTCATTCAAAAACTGATCCTGTCTTTCGGCACGCAGTTTTTGATCCAGTCCGGCATGATAAGCGACTGCTTTGATATTATTCGCCACCAATAATTCTGCCAGTTCTTCTGTGGTTTTGCGGTTCAATGTATAAATGATACCGCTTTTGCCTTTATGCTGACTGATGAACTTTACAATATGTTTTACTGTCTGATCTTTTTTGATCTTCGGTTGAATCTCATAATAAAGATTGGTACGATTGAAAGAAGAGATCAAAATATTCGGCTCACGTAAACCGAGGTTTTTAACAATATCACTCTGTACTTTTGGAGTAGCCGTAGCTGTTAATGCAATCACTGGAACATCTGGATTAATGATATCCATCATTTCACGCAAGCGACGGTATTCAGGTCTGAAATCATGTCCCCACTCAGAGATACAGTGTGCTTCATCCACAGCAAAAAAAGAAATCTTGAGATCACGGAAATATTCCAGGTTTTCTGCCTTGGTTAAGGTTTCCGGAGCAACATACAGCAGTTTGGTTTTACCGCTGTCGAGGTCTTCTTTCACTGCTTTGATCTGTCCTTTATTGAGGGAGGAGTTGAGGAAATGGGCTACATCGTCTTTTTCACTGTATCCTCTTACTAAGTCTACCTGATTTTTCATTAAGGCAATAAGGGGAGATACAATAATAGCACAGCCATCAAGAATCATGGCCGGTAGCTGATAACACAGACTTTTTCCACCACCGGTAGGCATGATGACAAATGTATCTTGTCCACTTAACAGACTTCTGATCGATTTTTCCTGTGTTCCTTTGAATTCACGGAAGCCAAAATAGGTTTCTAGGGCGCCGTGGATATCGTATTGACTTCCTTTTAACGCTACAGGACCAGTTCTTTTCCCGACCTTAATGGGGGGTCTCTCTTTCACCGTTGCTTTTTTTGCCGGGGTTTTCTTTGTACTTGTTGCCATGTATTTACGATAGGTTTTCCGCACCTGCGGAGCCGGTTATAATCATATAAGATACCTCTTTTCCCCGGAATTTTCACTTAAAATTTGCCAATTGGCGCAGAGGAAGTGTTTCCGGCGGACCCGGTCTTTGGTGCACTTTTGAGTTTTTTTCAAAAGGACGGCGAAGTTAACGAAGAATGGGATGATTACACACACTTTGCTGTTAAAGTTTACCTTTGTGCAGCATGAAAAAAACGATCCTAGAAACAGCCATTACAACGATTGAACTGGAAGCGGCATCTGTTGCCGGATTATCCGCATTTATTGACGATACTTTTGAGAAAACGATTCGCATTTTGGCCGCCTGTAAAGGTCGGATTGTAATCAGTGGTATCGGGAAAAGTGCGATTGTAGCGCAAAAAATCGTTGCCACCCTTAATTCTACAGGAACTCCCTCATTATTCATGCATGCAGCAGACGCCATTCATGGAGATCTGGGTATGGTTCAGCAAGATGATGTGGTGATGCTGATCAGTAAAAGTGGGGAAAGTCCGGAAATCAAGGTATTGGTTCCCTTGATCAAAAACTTTGGCAATACTTTGATTGGTATGGTAGGCAATATGCAGAGCTTTCTGGCGCAGTCATCAGATCATGTATTGAACACAACAGTGAGTCAGGAAGCCTGTCCCAATAATCTCGCCCCCACCAGCAGTACCACTGCTCAAATGGTCATGGGTGATGTGTTAGCTGTTTGTTTGATGGAATTACATGGTTTTTCAGGGCATGATTTTGCCAAATACCATCCGGGCGGAAATCTTGGTAAACGTTTGTACCTGAGGGTGGCAGATCTGTATCTCAATAATGAACAACCCAAAGTTCCATTGAATGCTACCCTTAAACAAGTGATTGTTGAAATCACAGAAAAAAGATTGGGTGTTACTGCTGTTGTGGATGAAAACAACAACATCTTAGGTATTATTACTGATGGTGATTTGCGAAGAATGTTAGAAAAAACAAATGAACTGGGAGCTATTACTGCAGCTGATATTTTAACAGCAAACCCCAAAAGCATCGAACCCGGTATGCTGGCCGTAGAAGCTTTGGATATCATGAGAGATCATGATATCAGTCAGCTGGTAGTAGCAGAAAACGGAAACTACTTGGGTATTTTGCATATACATGACTTGGTGAGAGAAGGAATTATATGAAGATTCAAGAGATAAGAGACAAGACACAAGAAAGAGATTGTCCGTATATAAAAAAGGTTGACCAAAAAAGGAGGTCAACGTTATGAAAAAGGGCAAGAAAATCGCACCGAAAAG